>JBAUGM010000290.1:0-4879 GCA_049679725.1 Tepidisphaeraceae bacterium | reverse complement strand
GCTGGAGCGCCGGCTCAACGAGCCGCCCGCCGCCGAGCCGCCCGCGCCGGAAGCCGATGATCCGTTCGAGCCGTACCGCTCGCGCAACGGCCACGGCGACCTCGCGCACGCGGCCGTCGGGCACGAGCCCGGCTGACGCCGCGTAGACTCGGGAGCCTGCCCGAGTAGCTCAGCTGGATGGCTCTTCCGTTGCGCCCGGTTCTACCTGCAACGGGCACTTTTTCTCCGACCTGCACCGCCATCCGCGTTGGCGCGGTACCAAACAGCGTGAATCACGGCTGCGAGGGCGAGGGCACAGAGAGAGCCGGGAACGGGGATCGAACCCGTGACCTGCGCTTTACAAGAGCGCCGCTCTGCCAGCTGAGCTATCCCGGCGGGACTGCCAGTCTACGCATCGTCCGCGGAAGCATCCGCCGAACGATCGCGTCCCTCCGGAGCAAGCGGTCGCAGGTGCGTTACCGGGAAGCGATAGCAGCTACGAGCCGTTGCCGTCGTATGCGGAAGGTGCCTGAGCGGCGTCGCGACCGGCAAGATATCGACGCCGCCGGAGCTTATAGCGGGCTCTCGAGAAGGGCGCGCGAACTGCCGTCCTTACTCGTCTCGACAGTGACCGTCTGGGCGTCACATCACCGACGTGCCGATGAAAGGCGCGATAGGTGATGAGCGCGTATGCGGCGGCCTCGAACTGCTTGATTGCCTTCTCGACTATTGCCCTCTCCGGTTCGCTCAGCCGCTCACCGGGCGCGACGCGGATCGAGGTTTCGATGTGCTCGGCGTAGGACACGGCGACGTCGATCGCATTCCACAGCGCATCATCCAAGTCGGCGAGCGCGGTCAGGTGCTCGGACCAGATCGCAGCCGGGCGCGGGCGGGGCTCGACGGCCTTCCATCGTCCTCTGTCTCTGACCTGCTTCGCGACGACCGCCATGTTTCCGAGTTCGGCCAACAGGACGCGAATCGAGACGCGCATCATGCGCTGTTCGCGCCGTCGCTCGATCAGCACGTCCTTGAAGCCCGCGAGCGCGACGCCCGCGAGAACGCCGAGCAAGCCGAAGATCGCCTCTGTCATGGCTTGAGCCTTGCAGTGCCCGCGGCGTACCCTCGCACTTCCGCAGCATGCGGGCAGTGCCCGACAGGTTGACCGGCCGGCAAGGCCGTCAGCGTGCGAGGCGCAGCGCGAGCGTCGAGGTGCGTCGGGCTCTGGTTGGTTGGTCGGTGTCGTCGTTGAGCTTGTCCGCTGTGATCGTGATCGTCGTGCGCAGCCGCTTGCCGTTCCGCAGTGCTGCGCTTGCTCGTCTGGTGAACGGCACGAGTGGTCTGAGCGAACCCGTGTCTGGAGACATGGTCTCGGTCAGAACGGCGACGGTCCCGAGCGATGGTGTGCGCGCGACAAGTCTTATCCCGCAGGGTGTTGTCGCGATCCACCAGCAGGTGATTGTCGCGCGCGGGTCGAGGACGAGTTGACTGTCGCGTCGGACGACGGTCGAGGCGGCGCGACTGAATCTCACGATCGGGGACGGCGTGGGCTGCGCTTCCTGATCAGATCCGCTCGCGCCCGCGGCGGCGCGATCGACAGACGCTCCCGCAGTCGGCAGTCCAGCGATCAGCACCAGCCCCGCCGCTGCGATGGCCGCTGCGATTGCGGGTCTCGATCGCCGTGGTTGCTCATGCATGAGTCTCATTGGTGTCCCTATCATCGCTAGCAGTTCCTATTCTAGAGTGTTGCGATCGTGACACCCAATGCTCTGGCAGCGGGGACAGCATCGGTGTAGTAGACGATCATGTTCGTCCCGCAGCCTCCGAATGGGCCGGAGGCTCTAGTCCAATCAGCACCGGTCAGGATCCCGATCGCGTAGCCGACGTACGGGTCCCAGATTGGTCCGCCCGAATCGCCTGCATACGAGCAGACGTTGCCGCGGAGTGTTTGCACGACCATTCTCGACCCGTCTGGGAACGGATCGTAGTTCGCGATCGTCGTGCCCTTGTTTCTCCCGCACGTTGTTGCTGAGTGTCCGTGTTGGTGACTTCCTATGCCTGTGTGGCAGTAGAAGAAGTCGTAGATGCTGGTGGAGTACCCGAAGACGCCGACGCCCACGTATCTCTGGTTCCAGTCGAGCATGGCCGGATACGGACCCATGACGTCCCAGGATGCGATGACGCCGGCATCGCCCATCCAATTCACGTAGCCGCCGACGTCTACACCGGCGGTGAAGCAGTTTGCACTCGACGTGCAGATCTGTCGATACGGGGTGCCGCCGTTGAACAGACAGTGCCCTGCCGTCAGGAAGTAGTTGCCGAGCGCACGGGCGTGGAACCCCGTCGTGCAGGGACCTGCTCTATCGCCCGCCGGTTTGTTCAGCATGCCGGCGACCCATGGAGGACCGCCGTAGCCCGGAAGCGTGTACGCCGGCGTCGGTTCGCCGAACTCGCTATTCGCGCGCACCAGCTTCACCGGAATGTTCTGCTCGGACTCCGTTGTCAGCGCCGTGCTCGCGACCAGCCGCTCCGCGGTCTCTTCGGCACTTGGCGCGAGCGAGATCTCCAGCGCGCCGTTGACGGCTGTGACGCGGAACCTTCTCGTGCTCATGCGCGCGGCAAGCGCATCGTGGGCGCTGCGCAGCCCGTCCATCAAATCCGTCGCATTCCACGACACTTCGTGAACGGTTGCCGTGGCCGAGATGCCTCGCTCCGTCAGAAGCTGGTGCGCGTGGTCGACGTCGCCGCCTTCCTGTACGTAGACGTTGAAGCGGCCGCCTGTGAAGGTCACCTGGGCGAACGACTTCCCCAGCTCCCGGGGCAACACCATCCCGAGGTCTTTGCCCTTGGCCTGCTCTTCGAGGACCTGGCGCGCCTCGGTAGCACTCACGCCGTAGTCCTCTGCGTACGTGCGCACCGCCGCATCCTGCGACGCTTTCAGCGACGCCGCGTGCTCTTGTGAGACCTCGTCCGCGCTGGCGCCCGCGCTCGAACCCATAATCACCAAGCAGCTCCCGAGCGCCGCCACCCAGCGGGTACGACGCCGGACCTGGATTCCCAGCATACGTTTCCTCCTCTTGCGCCGCAAAGCCATGCGACGTAATTGACGTAGTCTTAGCTGCGCTACTTAGCCGTAGATCGTCGCGATTCTCACGCCGAGCGATGCGGCGGCGTTGCCGGCGTCGGTGTACCAGAGCTGCATATCGGTCCCACAGCCTTGCCCGTAGCCGCCGGCCATGTTTCTGGTCCCGTTGTGGATGCCGATCGCGTGGCCGATGTAGGGGTCCCAATAGGGGCCGCCGGAGTCGGCGCCGAACCCGCAGATGTTGCCGCGCAGCGTCTGGACGGTCACGCCACTCGATGGGTAGCCGGCAGCTCTGGCGACGGTCAGGCCGGTGTTGATCCCGCACGTCGTCGCCGAGTGGCCAGCGATTGCCGTGCCTATCCCGGTTCTGCAGTAGAACTTGCCGTAGGCGATGGGCGATATGCCAAAGACAGCGATGCCTGCGTTGACGGGGTTGGTCCAGTCGAGCATCGCCGGATAGGGCGGCCACACGTCCCAGGACGCTATGACGCCAGCGTCACCGCCGATGTTGGTGTAGCCGCCGACGTCGACGCCCGCGTTGACGCAATTGCCTCTCGAATAGCAGACGCGCCGTGTCGAGTGGCCGCCAGTGAACAGGCAATGACCCGCCGTCAAAAAGTAGTTCCCCAGCGCGCGCGAATAGAACCCGGTCGTGCACGCGTACGAGTAACCAGCGTTGTCCGCCAGCGAGGTGTTGATCGATCCCGCGATCCACGGCGGACCGCCGTAGCCCGTCGGCGTGTAGTGCAACGACGCGCTACCGAACTCGCGCCCGGCCCGCACGACCTTGACGGGCACCTGTCGAGCATCCGTCGTCGCCTCAGCGACCCCGGCCGCCTCACGCGTCGCCGTTTCATCGACACTCGGCGCCAACGCGATCTGCAGGCGCCCGTCGGCGGTCGTGACCTGGAACTGCTCGACGCTCATCCGCGCAGCCAACGCGGCGTCAGTCCTGCGCAACGCAGCCACCAGATCGTCGGCGTTCCACGCCACGTCCCGAACCACCGCCGCCTGCGCGAATCCACGCTCAGCGACCACCCGCCGCGCGGCATCGCCCGCGCCGTCAGTGACATAGACGTTGTAACGGCCGTCCGTGAACGTCACCTGCGAGAACGACGACACACCCACGACCTCCTGCACATCCTCCTCCAGGCCAGCGCCCTTCGCCTGCTCTTCCAACACCCGCCGCGCAACGGACTCACTGACACCGAAGTCGCTCGCGTACACGCGAACCGCATCGTCACGCGCTACCTCCAGCGCAGCGGTGTCTCGCAGCGCATCGCGATCGAGCCCATCAGCCGCGACCGCCGGCCCGCCGCCTACGACGCCCATACCAATCGCAGCACAAACGGCGATCAGCACGCCCCCGCTCCACCGGATCCTCCGCACGCTCGGCGCACGTGGCGCCCGCTCGATCTTCACGAGATCCCCAATAGCGTCCTGGGCCAGCTCACGCGGTGCGGGATCGGCCGGACCAGCCGAGGTCATTGACCCCATGCGAATGCCTCCAGATGAGATTTCCTCGCGCGAAGGAATCCCACGGCCGCATCCGCAGTCAGTCGCGCCTTCGCACCCGAAACTACACAACCACGAAAATCGATGCGCAGGTTCCCGGCTGCATGCGCTCGCACAGCGACGCTGAAGCAGCCGGCAGGCCAATCCGCCCGATGGAGGGCCGCCGCTGCGCTTGGGGGAATCTGCGAAGCGCCGCCCGCGGTCGGTACCGGCAACTTGCTGACGCGCTCCCGATCCCGGCAGGCATGCCGTATGGGCGGGCCTACGAGATCGTCGCGGATGACGAGCGGCGAGCGTCAAGGT
>JBAUGM010000289.1:0-6942 GCA_049679725.1 Tepidisphaeraceae bacterium | reverse complement strand
CGTCTCGCCCATGCATTCCACCCCCAAAATGCATGGGCGAGACGCCCATGCCACTGTGGAATTCATGTCGGTCACGCTGCTCGATTGTTGTCACCGCGCCGCCACTTGGTAGGTTGTCGAGCCCGTGGGGCACGGGCATCGAACGCGATCTGGCGGCGGCACATGCGGAAGCGGACGGCAGTCTTGGTCTATCTCCTCGTGGCCGCGTGCGCCGCTGCGCTGCCAGGGTGCGCGCAGCGGCGCAAGTCTCCCGCACCCTCCCCCTCGCCGACCACGCAACCGACATCCCAGCCGCAGGGCGATCCCGCGCCGCCGGAGCCGATCAGCCGGCAGTTGCCGCGCACATCGGAGCCGTTGCGCGGCAAACGGTTCAGCGGGTTGACTCATTTCGAGCGCGATTCCGATGCGCTGTTCGCCTCGGCGAAACCGTCCGCGCCGCGCATCGACGCAACCGTGAAGCACACGGGCAAATCGAGCCTCCTCCTCGTTCCCGGCACGCGGCGGATGACGATCAAGCTTTCGTCCCTGCTCGTCGGCCGAGATTTTCCGGGGGATTGGACGCTCGTCGGACTTTACCTTCGCGCGGACGAGGCGACCGCGCTGGCAATCTCCTGCGCGGATGATGGGAAGTTGATCACCGGGCGGAAGGTCTCGCTCGTTGGCGGCGACTGGACGCCTGCGTTCCTCGACGTCGCCGCGCTGCCCGCCGCGCCGGGCGGCGACGTAACGCTGGAACTGCGCTTCGACGAGCCCGCGCGCGCGAACGTGCACGTGGACGATGTCGTGCTCGTCGACAACCGCCAGACGCTCGTCGACGCCGCCCCCAACGGCTGGACGGTCAAGCGCGCCGGCCTGCGCGTCACCTGCGAGCACAAGCTGCGGTTCAATTTCGGCGTGGTGACGAAGGACGGTTCGCCGGAAGGCTGGGAGGTCGAGGAAGCGAACGACTTGCGCGCCCGTTTCGCGTCGACGGGCAAGACGAAGGCGCTCGCCGTCTACGCCGACGGCCGATCGGTCTGGGACGGGGCGTACAAGCCGCTGAGCGCGGAGGTGCGCGACGATCCCGCCTTCGCCGCCGCCCACGCGTCGCCCGCCGACGTGACGGTGCCCGAGACCGTGGGGCGCGTGAACCGCAACACGCCCGGCGACGCGAACAACGACGGGTACAACGAAGTGCTCGGCGCGTACCAGTTACAGGCGAGCGGGGCTCGGCTGGAGGCGACGCTCTCGCCGCGCACCACGCTCGTGCCTCGCCCCATCCTCCAGATCGCGGGGTTGCCGCACGGGAAGGCGCTGATCACCATCGAAGGCCGGCTCGTCGAGAGGTCCACCCGATTGCCCGACGGGCAACTGCTCGTCGAACTCCCCGCCCGCATCACGCGGCCGACATTGGTCACCATTCGCATTCAGTAACCGGCTTTTAGCCGGGATCTGCAGCGCACTTCAGCACGACGGCGGTCAGGTCGTCCGCCTGCGGCGTGCCCTGCGCGAAGGCGAGCACGTCGGCGTGCATCGCCTCGATGAACTCGCGCGGCTCCAGCGCGTGATGTTCCGCGACGAACTGCTCGAGGCGGGTCATGCCGTACTGCTTCCCGTCGGGGTTGCTCCACTCGAAAAACCCGTCGGTCACGAGCAGGAGCATGTCGCCCGCGGCGCAGGAGAACGAGCGAATTTCGGTATCGGACAGCGGCGTGTTCACGCCCAGGGGGACGTCGTCGGCCGCCAGGCTGAGCGTGCGCTGCTGCCGGGCGTCGTAGAAGATGTTGGGCCCGTGCCCGGCGGAGTAGAGGAGGACCGTGCGCTCGCGCGGGTCGACGGCCGCGATCACCGCGGTGATGAAGCGGCCGTTCGCGAGATCGGGCACCATCAGGTCATTGATCTGGTTCATCGCGAGGTAGAGGCTCTCGAATGCGCTGGCGGCGGCGTGGAGGTAGGCGCGGTAGACGGTGATCAGCAGGGCCGGGCCGAGCCCGTGGCCCGCGGCATCGGCGACCGTGACAATGACGCGCCCGCCCGGCAGCTCGATCCACCCGAAGTAATCGCCCCCGGTTTTGCCCGCGGCGAGGCTCCAGCCGGCGACCTCGAAGCCCGGAACGATGGGCGGCGTCTTCGGCAGCAGGCTGCGCTGAATCTCGCGCGCCAGGTCGAGCTCGCGCTCCACCGCCTCGCGCGCCGCCTGCTCCGCGGCAAGGCGATTCACGTGCGAGCGCAGCTCCCCCGTCATCCGGTTGAAGCTGCCGGCGAGCTGGCGGATCTCGTCGGTCGAGCCGGACTCGGCGATGCGCACGTCGAGGTTCCCGCCGGCCACGTCCATCACCTTGTCCGTCAGCGCCGCGATGGGCGCGGCGATGCGGCGTGACACGATCACGACGCAGCCGACGATCAAGAGCAGCGTGAGCCCCAGCGCCGCCGCGTTCCACGCCGCTCGCCGGCGCACGTCCGCCAGCACGCGGCTCTCGGGGAAGCGCGACGCGAAGACCCAGTCGGCGGAGCGGATCGGCGCGTAGAAGACCCACTGACGCTCGGGCGAATCCCACCCGTCGATCGACGCGACGCCCGTGCCGCCACCCAGCATCTGACGCCCCAGCGCCGCCAGCGCCGGGCGGCCGGTCTCGGTCGCGATGTCGAAGATCGTCTTGGCCATGATGCGGCCGGGGTCGCGGTCGTACACGAACTGCCCACCCTGCGTGAGGATGACGAAGTCGAGGTCGTCGTCGAACGTCGCGTTGACCGTCCTGTGCAGGCGCGGCAGGTCGATGTCCACCGTGCTCACGCCGCCGAACCCTTCGCCGCGACGGAAGGGGGCGGAGTAGGTCGCCATGAGGATGTTGCCCGCGCCTTCGTCGAAGTACGGATCGCTCCACACGGCCCTGCCGAGCGACTTGGGCCTGGAGTACCACGTGTACTTCGGGTCGCCGTACCAGTCGTAGACGGACCGGTCGATGTTCACGCGGCGAAGGCCCGATTCGGTGCGGCAGACGTACGGCGCGAAGAGCACGCTGGCGGGCTTCACCGTGCCGGGCTCGAACGCCGTGCACGCGCCGTACACGAGCGGCGACTGTTGCACCGCATGCTCCAGGTGCCGGTAGACCGTCTCCTCGGGCACGGCCTGGGCGGTTTCCAGCCAGCTCGACGTCGTCGCGGCGATCTGCGCCGCCTCGCGCAGCTGCCCGTCGAACCGCGCGGCGTAGCTCAGCGCCAGTTGCGTCATGCTGCGCTCGACCGCCTGCTTCGACTCGCGGTACGCGAACCACGTCGCGACGCCGAGGATGACCACGTAGATGATCAGCGTGGGGAGGGCGATGCGGAGGATCATCTGCCGGCGAAGGGTCATCGGGGCGCTCGTCTTTCAGGATCCACGATGACGAGGCGATTCGAAAGAAGCAATAAATCGCGGCGAAGGTGACGCAGCCCTTTGGTAGAAGTGCGGAGGCGGGTCCGATAAGTGGGCGCTTCAAGGTGTCCCGTTCGACCGTCACGTCTGGCGCATTCGTTAACCCCGACCCCGCCTCCGACGATGAAGACGGTGTGGCGGTCTCTTGCGACCGTCACATCGTTCTATGGATGACGGCGCCGGCCACAAGTTCGATTACGCGGACGCGATCCGATCGTGGGTGCGCCGCGCGCCGTGGTACCGCCGGTTTTCCAACCGCTTCGGGCTGCAGGGCAAGCTGGTCCTCTGCTTCATGCTGCTGCTGAGCATCGCGCTGGGCGGCAGCTCGTACATGTTCATCAAGCAGAGCCGCCGGCAACTCGGCGACATGATCGGCGAGCAGGGCCGGCAGATCAGCTCCGCGCTGGCGCTGGCGAGCAAGTCGGCCATGTCCACGCGCAACTGCCCGGAGCTCAAGCTGATCGGGCAGGACCTGCTCAAGAGCCGCAACATTCTCTTCGTCGGGTTCACCGACACCGAGGGCAAGCGCGTCGCGCTCGCCAGCCGCGATCCCGACCTGGTGCTCGACGGCCACGACGCGCTGGAGCGGAACACGCAATCGCTGATGCAGGTGCGGCCGCGCTCGTCGGCGGCGCTGGGCGAGTACATCGAGGTGGTGGCGCCGATCCTGCACGTGAGCCCGGCGTCGACGCACATCGCCACGCCGGAGGAAGGCGCCAGCCCCTCGCGCACGGACCAGCCCGGCACGCAACTGCTCGGGTACGTGACGGTCGGCGTCTCGCAGACGCGCGAGCAGGCGGAGCTGCTGCGGATCAACCTGATCGTCGTCGCCATCGGCTGCGCGATCGCCATCATCAGCCTCCCGATGGCCTACGTGCTCGTGCACCGGATCTTCTTCCCCATCCGCCAGCTCGTCGACGCGACGAACAAGATCGCCGCCGGCGACCTGGAGACGAGCGTCGCGATCGACCGGCCGGACGTGATCGGCACGCTCGCCCGATCGTTCAACGAGATGGTCATCCGCGTCCGCAGGCAGCAGGAAGCCCTGGAAGAGGCGAACGAGCAGCTCGCCGAGGCCAACCGCGACCTGGAAGAAAAGGTCCAGCAGCGCACGGCGCAGCTGGAGACGGCCAACAAGCGGCTCAGCAGCGAGATCGCGGAGAAGGAGGACTTCCTCCGCGCCGTCAGCCACGACCTCAACGCGCCGCTGCGCAACATCTCCGGCATGGCGACCATGCTGCTGATGAAGAACCGCGAGAAGTTCGACGAGGACGTGATCCATCGCCTGGAGCGCATCCAGAAGAACGTGCAGGTCGAGACCGACCTGATCGCCGAGCTGCTCGAGTTGTCGCGCATCAAGACGCGGCGGCAGAAGATGGAGCCCGTCGAGATCGGCGCGATGGTCCACGAGCTGGGCGGGATGTTCGAGAACGACCTGCGCACGCGGAACATCGCGCTCATCGTCGACGGCTCCCTTCCCGTGCTCCACTGCGAGCGGGCGCGGATGCGGCAGGTCTTCCAGAACCTCATCGACAACGCGATCAAGTACATGGGCGACGGCCCGGTGCGGCAGATTCACGTCGGGTGCATGGTGTGGAAGGCGGAGGCGGAGTTCTACGTCAAGGACACCGGCATCGGCATCGATCCGGAGGACGTCGACAAGGTCTTCTTCGTCTTCCGCCGCGGGAAGAACTGCGCGACGCAGAACATCGCGGGCAAGGGCGTGGGGCTGGCGAGTGTGAAGAGCATCATCGAGACGTACAACGGCCGGATCTGGGTCGAAAGCCAGGTCGGCGCGGGAACGACGTTCCGCTTCACGATCAACGGCAAGTACGTCCCGCAGTGCGCGACGGCGCTGGCGTCGGCCACGTCGTCGGCATCGTCATTGTCGACGGCGACGGCAGCGGGCGCGGCGCCTGCGAGTCAATCGAACGGGTAACGGTGTGAGAACGAGGTAGCAGCTATGGTGTCCATCAAACACGATGAACCGATTTCGGAAGCGGCGCGAAAGCTGATGATCACGCGCGACGAGCAGCCGATCACGATCCTGCTCGTGGACGACGACGCGGACTGTCGCATGCTCATCCGCGACGCGATCGCCGAGTGCAAGGTCAGCAACGACGTGCACGAGGTGAGCAATGGGCAGGAGGCGCTGGACTTCCTCAACCGCCGCGGGAAGTTCGCTAGCGCCCCGCGGCCCGGGCTCGTCTACCTCGACATCGAGATGCCCGCCATGGACGGCCAGACCACGCTCAAGGAGATCAAGGCCAACCCCGCGTTGCGCGACATCCCGGTCGTGATGATGACCGGCGTGTGCGACGAGACGCAGATGAAGCAGGCGGCGGCGAACGGCGCCAACAGCTACACGATCAAGCCCGCCAACGCCGAGCAGTTCCTGCGGACGGTCCTGGCGAGCACGAACTACTGGCTCACGATCCACCAGTACCCCGAGCACCACCTCCCCGAGGACCTGTGCCGGCGGTAGGGGCAGGCGCGGTTATCGGACCTGAAGAAATCCGGTTTGTGCCAGTTGGGGATGAATCGTAAGTCACAGTTGTCGGGTGACTCGTAGAAGGGGAGCGGAGCCGAAACGTTCCGAGCCGGACAACTGTGGACACTTTGAAGCTGCTCATCATCGAAGACGACCAGGACCAGCGGGAATTGATCCGCGAACAGGTCGAGGAACGGTTTGGCGTCGGCACCGTTGTCGGCGTCGACAGCCGCAAGGCGGCGATCGCGCAAGACCTCGCGGCGTTCGACCTGATCCTCTGTGACTACAACCTGCCCGATGCCAACGGCCTCGAGCTGCTCGGCGAGATCCGCAGCAAGTGCTCCACGCCGGTCATCATGGTCACCGGCGAGAACGTCGGTCATATCGCCGCCAGCGCCATCCGCGCCGGCGCAACCGACTACGTCGTGAAGGTCGGCGACTACCTGTTCACGATCCCGCTCGTGATCGAGAAGAACCTGACGGTCGCCAAGATCATCAAGGAAAAGGAAGATCTCCGCCGAAAGCTCGAGGAGACCAACGCGCAGCTCGAGCTGATGGCGGCGACCGATCCGCTCACGCAGTTGTACAACCGCCGGCACTTCGGGCGGGTGATCGAGCAACTGTTCGCGGAGACGCTGCGCTACGACAAGGACCTGTCGTGCTGCATGATCGACCTCGACGGGTACAAGCAGCTCAACGACGCGCACGGGCACCAGGTGGGCGACCAGTTGCTCATCATGGCGGGCAAGGTGATCGCCGCGAACATGCGGCGAATGGACGTGGCGGCGCGCTACGGCGGCGACGAGTTCGTCCTGCTGATCCCGCACGCGGGCGGCGCCGATGCGGCGGCGGTCGCGGACCGCATCCGCAATGAGTTCCGACAGGCGTCGGCGGCGCTGCTGCGCAACGGCACGGGCGTGACCATGTCGATCGGCGTGGCGTCGGCGAAGGAAGTGTCGGCGGCGTCGAGCGAGCAACTGCTGGCGCGCGCCGACGGGGCGCTGTACGGTTCGAAGCAGGCGGGTCGCGACCGGATCACGATCGCGGCGAACCCGAC
>JBAUGM010000288.1:0-2782 GCA_049679725.1 Tepidisphaeraceae bacterium | reverse complement strand
ATCGCGCTCAGGGACGTCGGTTCGGGGACGACGATGACGAGATCCCCGGCGACGAGCGAGCCGCCGCCGAAGACGCCGTACTGAATCGTCAGGTCGCTCAGCGCGTCATATCCGCCGGGGACGCTGGCGAGCAGGTCGCCCAGGTCGTAGCCGTCGGCGAAGGCGGCGCCGAGGTTGAAGCGGTCCTGGAGGCTCGCGCTGTTCACGTCGAAACTGCCGACGTTCTCGGCGTTGGCGATGACGAAATGCCCGCCGGCGGAGCTGATCTTGATCTCGCGGATGTCGCGCGCGTCGCCGTCTTTGGCGAACTTGATCGAACCGGTGACGATGTCGTAGGCGATGCTCGCCACGCCATCGCCCGAGTTGCCGGGCGAGACCGCATTCGCGACGACGCTTGTGATTGCGCCGGAGCCGTACAGGCCACAGAGGATGAGCGCGCTGATGTCGCCTGCGCTGCTCTTGCCGTCGCCGTTCCAGTCGCCCTCGTCCCACGTCGCGGTGGCGCCGGCGCCGTTGGCGACATACTTCCCGGCCAGGACGAGCGCGGAGATGTCGGCGTTGTCGGATTGCCCGTCGAGATTGGAATCACCGATACCGGCGTAGGCGACGACGAGGTTCGCGCCGCTGGTCGTGTAGCCGACGGCTCGATTCGCGACGCCGGTCGTCTGCACGATTCGCCCGTCGGATTTCATGAGGCGCAGGTCGTTCTCGGTCAGGGTCGAGGCGGTGAGCGTGAGCTTGTTGTTCTTCATGTCGAACACGCCGCCGGATGTGACGGCGAGGTCGCTCATCGTGTAGCGCGCGTCGGCGTTCGTGCTCCAGTGGCCGGATTGCTGGGCGAACGTGACAGAGCCGGCGGCGCCGACGTTCAACCTGCTGCTCGATGAAGCCGCGCCCGCCTTGGCGAAGTTCAGCTTCCCTTCGTTGACGTTCGTCTGCCCCGCGTAGCTGTTCGTCCCGGTAAGCGTGGCCGTGCCGGCGCCGAGCTTCGTGAAGGCGCCGGCGCCGGTGAGGTTGCCGGAGTAGGTGACGGCCTTGTCGGTCGTGTCGAGCTTCGCGCCGTTCGCGCCGATGGTCGCGTTCAGGCCGATGGACTGGTTGACGGTGGTTTGGACGGTCCCGCCGTTCCAGTTGAACGTGCCGGCCCCGTTCAGCGCGAGCGTGCCGCCGCCGAGGATGACGGTGCCGGTCGTGTTGAGGTTGAGCGCGTTTCCGATGGCGACGGACCCGCCGGTGAGGCGCAGCTTCCCACTCCCCGCGCCCCCGGCGGATCCGATGTCCACGGCACTGGCGACGTCGAGCCACCCGCCCGTGACCTCCACTTCCCCCGCCGACGATGATTGACCGATCGTGAGCGTGCCCGCGTGCTGGCCGACCGCATCGATCACCGCCTTGCCCGAATTCACGTTGACGGTGTCGAAGCGCGACGGCTGCCACGTGTCCCAGTTGCCGTTGAGCGCGTAGCGCCCGCTCGCGGCGCCGTTCCAGCCGATGGCGCGTGACGCGGGAATGGCGCCGAGATCGTTCACGTACTCTTCGATGTTGCTGTAGCCGTCGTTGTCGAAGTCGCCGGTGGGAGACAGCACCGCGCCGCCGTGGGATGACTCCCATGCATCGGACATCCCGTCGTTGTCGGCATCGAACCCGGCCGGGCGCGTGACTGTCGGCGCCGCGAGGATCGCGTCGTACTCGGCCGTGATGGCGGCGGCGTCGTTGATGACGGCGCCCGTGTTCGTCTTCACGTTGTTGACGAGGCGCGCGTCGACGGCGCTGCGGTCGTTCCACGCGTTGCCGACGTAGTTGAGCACCTGCCAGTACGCATCGATCGCCGACTGCGTGACGGTCGCCTTGGCCGGGGGGATCGCGATGGGGTTCGCTTCCTGCACGAAGTTGCTGTCGGTCGCGGTGGCCAGTTTCTGCCACGCGCCCCACCCCAGGTCCGCGCCGTTCGGCGTGCCGCCGGGGTTCACCTGCTTGTCGAAGTCGATGAAGTTGCCGGACTGGTACGCGTTGACGTCGACGTTCTTGTCGATCAGAAAAACCTTGTTGATGTTCGACGCCGATGACGGGCCGGCGACGACGTAGTTCCCGACGTAGTTGAGCTGGACGTGCTCCTGCTCGGCCTCGCTGCTCCCGCCCGCGTAGCCATTGCGGTCGGAGGAGTTGTAGATGACGTTGTTGCAGAACTCCTGCGTCAGCGTCATCTCATCGTACGTGCCGAGGCGCGGGTTGCGGCTCTTGTTGTTCGCGTACAGGTTGTGGTGGAACGTCACGTTCGAGTTGATCCGCGGCCGGATCAGCGAGCCGAAGCCGTGATCGTCATGGTTCAAACTCTCGGCGATGATCGAATACTGGACGGTGACGTTCGTGTTGTTGTTGGCGACCGAGAGTCTCGTCCTCCGCCCACGACGCGGAAACATGATCGAGGATCAGGTTCGTCCCCGTGCCGCTGCCGGCGAACGTGATGGCATCGGAGCCGTCGCCGGTGCCCTTGCGGAATGTGAGATAGCGGAGGATGACGTTCTGCGTGACCTTGCTGTTGCTGCTGGTGATCTGCGACGTCTCGCCGACGATCGTGATCGGCGAGGGCGCGGTCTGCCCGGCGATGTAGAGCCCGTTGACGTTCTTGATGTCGAGGCTGGCGGTGAGGTTGATCGTCCCGCCGACGTCGAACACGACGATGCGCCCGCCGGCGGGGAAGCCGCTCTCGCGGACGGCGTTGCGGAGCGTGCCGAGCGTCGTGGCGGCGTTGGGCCCGTCGTCGAGCGACGTGACGTGGTAG
>JBAUGM010000287.1:0-6161 GCA_049679725.1 Tepidisphaeraceae bacterium | reverse complement strand
CTTTCCTCGAGGAGAAAAACAACCCGCCGCGAGCGGCGGCGCTTCACGGGCGCGGGAGATGCCTGATGCATTCACCGCGGACGATATCCCTGCGGCGGGGTCTGGCAGCTCGTTTGCCGCACGATGCGCCGCAGACGACCCGCGGGTCATCCGAAGGTCGCCCCGTGCGGCGGCGTTGCGGCTGTGAGGTCGTCGCTACTCGCGCGGCGGCCGGGGGTTGGCGGCGTTTTTCGGCGTGTCGGCGCGAAAAATAAGGACTTACGAACGTCACGAACCCCGGCCGGGATGGCAGGGAATCGCCCGTTGGGCGTGTTGTGGCGGAGTCGCTTGCGCCTTCGCGGTTTAGCCGCTTGCGGCGTCGCGGATCGAACACGCGCGTCCGCGAAGCCGCAAGCGACAAACAAAGAAGGCGACCCTCCGCGGGATCGCCTTCTGAACTTCAGTTTCGTCGGAATCCGTCTGTTTAGACGTTGATGCCGGTGATCCTGACCCGCAGCGCCTGCTGGCGGTGGCCGATCTTCTTGTGGTAGCCCTTGCGGCGCTTGTACTTGACGATGTCGATCTTCGGGCCCTTCTCCGCGCCCACGACATCGGCCGAAACCGTTGCGCCGCTCACGAGCGGGACGCCGACTTTGGGCTCACCCTCGCCGCCGACGAGCAGGACGCGGTCGAACGTGATCGTCTTGTCGTCGCCGGCCTCGCGGTCGATGAGGATCGTGTCGCCGCTGGTGACTTTGAACTGCCGGCCGCTGTCTTCGATAATCGCGTACATCTGCTTGATTCTCCGGGAATTTTGGGACGGGGCATTGTGGCGAGTTACGCCGCGGTGTCAAGTCGACCGGGCCTGTCGACTTGTGGCCCACTTGATCCGCGTTACCCGCAATCCGCGTCGCTCCTCTGTGGCGTCTGCGTCCACATGGGCGCCCCGTCCATGCCCCCGGCCGGGCGCGGGAAAGCACCGCGTTTCCCTTTTCCCTGACACGGTTTACGAGCCAGTCGTCGTCGCATCGATTCTCCTGCATTTGGCGAAATTCCGTTGCCTGCGGCGGACTCAGGCAGCACAATGCAGGCCGCCAATCGTGGGAATTGGGAATCATGGACGCGTCGGATCACATGCGAGGTTCATTGCATGTCCAACGTGATGAATGACGTTGTCGCGGGGTTGGGGGAGCGTCTGGTCCTGGTGGACGTCGGCGCGTCCGGCGGGACGCCGCGCATCTGGCGCGATCTCGCGAGCCATGCCGTCTACGTCGGGTTCGACCCCGATGCGCGCGAGATCCGCGAAACCCGCGCCGGCGATTTCGCGCGGGCCGTCTACGTGAACAAGGCCGTCACCGGCGCTGCACCATCCCGCGGCGACGATGGCAGCAGCAGCGACGTCCACTTCTACCTCACGCACTCGCCCTACTGCTCCAGCACGCTCAAGCCGAACCCGCAGGTCACCGAGAGCTTCCTCTCCGCCGGTTCGTTCCAGATCGAGGGAGAGTGTACCGCCCACGCAACGACGATCGCCCACGCGCTGGAGGCGCTGGGGCTGTCGCACGTCGACTGGCTGAAGATCGACACGCAGGGCACGGACTTGAGTATCTTCAAGAGCCTGCCCGACGCGATGCGCCGCCGGTTGCTCGCCGTCGACCTTGAGCCGGGCCTCCGCGGCGCGTACGTCGGCGAAGAGTTGTTCAGCGACGTTCACCGCGCCATGCAGCAGGAGGGGTTCTGGCTGTCGCGCCTGGACGTGCTCGGCCTCCCGCGCATGCGCAAGGCGACGCTCGATCAGATCGGCAAAACCTGCGGCCTGACCGACGAGACGATCACCCAGTCCGTGCGTAAGACGCCCGGCTGGGTCGAGTGCCGCTACCTGCGCACGCTCGAGTCGCTTGCGGAACTGGGCGCGGCCCGGCGCGAGTACGTGCTCCTCTGGGCGTTCGCGTTCGCCGACCAGCAATGGGGCTATTGCCTCGACGTCGCCACCGAATTCGCGCGACGCTTCCCCGCCGACGCGCTGACGGCAACGCTCGCCGAGGCGCCGCTCGCGCAGATCCGCCGTGCGCTGGACGAGCAGGCGCGCCCGTCGCATCGCGGTTTGGTCGCGCGGGTGAAGCAACGCGTGAAGTCGGTCCTCGCGCCGCTCGGGCTCCGCCGCGCCCTCGCGCATCTCCGCTCGCGGCCCGTCGCGCTGCGACCAGCGCTGCCGTCTCACTGATGCACGCGGCATTCTTCGAGAGCCGCCTTTCGCGGAATTCTCCCGAAGATTTTGTCCCCTTGACGGTTCGGGTGGACACTTTAAGATGTAAAGCGTTCTCCGGGAGGCAGGGTATGGAGCTTCACGACGCACTGACGCAAATCTCCGACATCCGCAGGCAGATGGCGCGGGCCCACGTCTTCCGCGGGTACCGCGCGGCGACGGCGGCGTTCTCGGGTGTCATGGCGCTGCTCGCGGCGTCGGTGCAGAATGACTGGGCGCCCGATCCGTTCGAAGACGTCGTCCCCTACCTCACTATCTGGCTCATCGCCGCCGGCGCGAGTTTGGCGGTGGTGGCGGTGGAGATCGCGACGCGGCACATGCGCTCCGGGTCGATGCTCCAGCGCGAGCTGAGCCTCGCGACGATCGAATGCCTGACGCCCTCGCTCGTCGCCGGCGCGCTGCTGACGTTGGCACTGGCGGCGTACGCGCGCGGCGGGATGTGGCTGCTGCCCGGGCTATGGGCGATCCTTTTTTCGATGGGCCTCTTCGCCTGCCGGCGCGTCATGCCGCGCGGGATCGTGATTCCCGCGGGGTACTACCTGCTCGCGGGGCTGATGGTGATCGTGCTCGCGCAGGGGCGCGACGCGTTTTCGCCGTGGGCGATGGTGGGCACGTTCGGGGTCGGCCAGTTCCTCACCGCGGGGGTGTTGTTCTTCTCCCAGCAGGAGCGCGGCCATGGCTAAGGAAACCGAGCACGACAACGAAAGCGAGCTGCGCCTCAGCGGCCAGTTCGCGTACGAGGGACTCGAGCGCGTCATCCACGAGCGGTCGCGCCTGGGCATTCTCTCGTCGCTGGCCGCGCATCCGAAGGGACTGCTCTTCAACGACCTGAAGGAACTCTGCTCGCTCACGGACGGCAACCTCAGTCGCCAGATTCAACTGCTCCAGGAAGCGGGCTTCGTCGAAGTGTGGAAGGGCTACAACAACAACCGCCCGCAGACGCTGTGCCGATTGACGCCGAGCGGGCAGGATCGGTTCCTGGAGTACATCGCGGTGCTGGAAGAGGTGGTCAGTAACGCCGCGCGGGCGGCGAAGACCGACGCGGCAAACAACATGCTGCCGGAGGGTTTGTCGCCGACGTGAACGCAGCTTTTCGGGATTCATACTTTACAATGTAAAGTTATTTATGAAGCAGAACTTACCTTCGGTCGAGCACGTCAGCGCCAGCGCCGAGTGGCTCGATCACTTCCAACGCTCCCTCGCCCGCGCCGACATCGTCGGCGAAGGCGACGTGATCGTCCTCACGCCCGCCGAGCGCAACGCGATCGCGCGATCGGTCCAGGAGTTTCAACTGGGCGAGAGCTCGGAAGGCCGCCACCTGATCTCCGCAGCCAGACGACACGCCCAGGAGACGGGCGACCTCGACTACGTCGCCACGATGCGCCTCTTCATCGCCGAGGAGAACCGCCACGCGCGCGAGCTCGGGCGAGTCCTCGACGGCGCGGGCATCGGACGCGTCAGCGCCTCGTGGCCGGACACGGTCTTCCGGTTCCTGCGCCGGCGCGCGGGGCTGGAGTTGTCGATCGTCGTCCTCGTGACGGCGGAGATCATCGCGAAGGTCTACTACGCCGCCCTGCGCGACGCGACGGGGTGCCGGCCGCTGCGGCGCCTGTGTGAGCAGATCCTCCGCGACGAGCGGCACCACGTGATCTTCCAGGCGCAGCGCGTCGCCCTGCTCCGCGCGAAGCGTTCCCGCGCACCGATCCGGCTTCGCGTCGCGCTGCACCGGTTCCTGCTCGCGGGGACGTGCGTCGTCGTGTGGCGCAAGCACGGCCGCGCGATGCGCGCGGGCGGGATGGGGTTCGCACGGTTCTGGCGTCTGACGTGGCGCGAGATGAACGAAGCGCTCGCGGACATGGACCCGCGCAACTATCCCGCCCCCGCGAGCGAACGCGCTAAGCCGACAAGCGGCGGAGGCGTCGTGCTCGCCTGCGCGGTGGCATCCTCTGCCGCTTCGCGGCTTAGCGCTCCCCGACCTGGCGCTCCCTCTCCCCAACGTGATCCACTCCAACTGACTTCGGAGGACGTGACATGACCGCTGCCGCGCTCAACTTCTGGACCTGGATCAAACAGCTCGACCTCATTCTCCGCGGCGAGACGACGAGCCCTACTCGCCTGCGCGAGGGGACGATCAACGTGCCCGTCTTCGGCCTGGCCGTCGTCATCGACGCGCTCGGCCTCGCGTACGGCATGTGCATGGGACTGTTCGCGCTCACCGGGAGCGGCAGCGGCTCGTACATGCAGATCCCCGCCAGCATGTTGAAGGTGCCGGCGCTGTTCCTGCTGACGCTGATCGTCACGCTGCCGTCGCTGTACGTCTTCAACGCGCTGGTCGGGTCGCGGCTGACGCTTCGGTCGGTCGTCCGCCTGCTCGTCGCGTCGCTGGCGGTGATGCTGGCGGTGCTGGCGTCGCTCGGCCCGATCGTCGCCTTCTTCGCGATCTGCACGACGAGCTACTCGTTCATCGTCCTGCTCAACGTGCTCGTCTACGCGATCGCGGGACTGCTCGGCCTGAAGTTCCTGCTCCAAACGTTGCACCGCATGACCCTCGCGCGGGCGGATTTGGCGCGATCGCTGACACCGCCGCCGCCGTCGGGGGGGACGGCGGCGGCGGAGCGGTTTGACGATGCAGGTCCGCCGACCGCAGGTCCGCCGAACGCAGGTCCGCCGAACGCAGGTCCGCCGAACGCAGGTCCGCCCGCGCAACCGGTCATCGAGTTGGAAGACGACCTCGGCGCCCTCGACGAGACGCCCGACAGCGTCCTCGGCCCGCACACGAAGAGCGTCTTCCGTATCTGGGTGCTCGTCTTCGGCCTGGTCGGCGCGCAGATGGGCTGGGTCCTCCGCCCCTTCATCGGCGACCCGAACCTCCCCTTCCAATGGTTCCGCGCGCGCGAGTCCAACTTTTTCCAGGCCGTCGCGGCGGCGTTCTCGAACCTGCTTTAGTCACAGACCTCCAGAGAGATGAGCCGCAGATAAACGCAGATAAACGCAGATAAACGCAGATGAGAAATCTTAGATTTGAGATCTATCCGCGTTCATCTGCGTTGATCTGCGGCTCATTCATCCCCTTGACCGCGAATCGGTCTCATCGGTTATCATCCGCACCCGCGCCAGCATGTCGAACGGGGCATCCGGATGATGAAAGCACTGCGGCAGTTGGACCGCGTCTTACGCGGCGACTCCACGCGCCTGCCGGAACTGCGCCGCGGGCGCATCGAGATCCCCGCCGGTGGACTGGCCGGCGTCCTCACGGTCCTGGGGCTCTTCTACGGCGCCTGCATGGGCGCCTTCGCCATCACCGGCAGCGGGAGTGGCGATTGGCGGCAGATTCTCGCCAGCGCGATCAAGGTCCCCACCCTCTTCCTCCTTACGCTGGCGGTGACGTTCCCGTCGCTTTACGTCTTCAACGCGCTCGTTGGCTCGCGCCTCAAGGCCGAGTCGCTCCTGCGCCTGCTCGCGGCCGCGATGGCGGTGATGATGGCGGTCCTCGCGTCGATGGGAACGATCGTCCTGTTCTTCTCCTTCAGCACGACGAGCTACCCGTTCATGGTCCTGCTGAACGTCGCGGTGTTCGCGATCTCCGGCTTCCTCGGCCTCTCGTTCCTCCTCCAGACGCTGCACCGGATCAGCGTGGCGGAGGAACAGGCGCGCGTCGAGGCGCTGGAACGGCCGGCGGAGCAACTCCCTGCGCCGCCGGGCGACGATGGCAAGGCGCACACGCCCGGCGCGCTCGAGCGAACCGACGGACAGGTTCTCGGCACCCACGTGAAGACCGTCTTCAAGATCTGGGTGATCATCTTCGGCCTCGTCGGGGCGCAGATGGGTTGGATCCTCCGTCCGTTCGTGGGACACCCGGACCTTCCGTTTCGCCTGTTCCGCCCGAGGGTATCCAACTTCTTCATCGACGTGGTGG
>JBAUGM010000286.1:0-6365 GCA_049679725.1 Tepidisphaeraceae bacterium | reverse complement strand
GCTCCAGGCCCGCGCGCGGGTCGCGCGGTCGCGCCTGGCGGCGGTGGCCGAAGTGGAGACAGCCCGCTCGGCGCTGCAGAAGAACCCCAGCGATGCAAAGAGTGCGACAATCGTCGGCCGGCATCTGTGTTTCATGCGCGACGACTGGGATGCCGGGCTGCCGCTGCTCGCGAAGTGCGACGACTTCGCCCTGCGAGGAATCGCCACGAAGGACGTTGGCAATCCGACAACGCCACCGTTGCAAGCGGCACTGGCGGACGAGTGGTGGACGTACGCGGACAAGATGGATGGGGCCACCAAAGCCAGCGTGAGGCGGCGCGCGGCCCATTGGTACGCCCGCTCCGAGCCCAGCCTCACCGGGCTCCGTCGCGAATTGGCGAAGAAGCGCGTCAAAGAGACGGGCGCTGATTCCATAGACGTTTCGCCTCCAACAGGTGAACCGCCGGCCCGTCGCGTCGTCTATGTGTGTGACGCGACGGGAACCATGCTTGGCCTCAAATTCAAGCTTTTGAAACAGCAGGTAAGCAACGCAACGAACTCGTTGACGCCGGAGTCCAGCTTTAACGTGATCTTCTTTTGTGGGGGAGACAACGACGCCGAGTGGGCGCAACCCTTCAGCCACAAGCTCGAGGAAGCGATCCCGGAGACCAAGCAGAAGTTCCGCGAGTTCCTCGCGGGCTTCCAAGTGGTCGGCAAGGGAACCAACCCATTGCCAGCCCTACGGAGGGCGTTTCTGTTGAGGCCGGACGTCGTGTATTTCCTGACCGACGGCGAATTCAACAACGTAGTCGGTTACGAGCAAGTGATGGCGGAAGTCCGGAAGCTTAACGTCGGCAAGCGAGTGCGTTTGAATACGATCGCGTTCATGAGTGAGGACGAAAACGCGGAGTCGGTCTTGCAACGGCTTGCCGACGAGCATAAGGGCAAGTTCAAGAAAGTCTCCGACCGCGACTTGCAGTGAAGCCGCCCGTCCCTACTTCAGCATCCCGGTTGACTTCGCATACGCGAACACCCCGCCGGCCTCGATGATGGGCAGGACGTCGCCGAGCGGCTTGAGCTCGTGGCGGGTGTTTTGGGTCTTGTTGATGAGCACCCGCTCGTCCATGCGGATCTCCAGCTCGTCGCCGGTGCGGATTTTGTCGACGAGGCGCTCGGCGGACTCGAAGGGGACGACGTATCCGCCGTTGACGCTGTTGCGGAAGAAGATGCGGGCGTAGAACTCGGCGACGACCGCCTTGACCCCCGCCTCGGCCAGGGCGAGCGGGGCATGCTCACGGCTGCTGCCGGAGCCGAAGTTCTTGCCGCCGATGATGATCGAGAAATCGCTCCGGAACTCGTTCTCACGGACGAAGTTGATGTTGCCCTGGGGGAGCCCGCGCTGGCCCTCGGGGACGCTGGAGAGGGCGTACATGCCGAAGAACTTGCGCTCCTCGGGAAGGGCGGGGTTAAACGACAGGTATTGGGCAGGGATGATCTGGTCGGTGTCGATGTTGTCGGCCAGGACGTACGCCTTGCCGCTGATCACGTTTTCCATTGGATTCCTCGTGCAAAAGCGAGGCAAATGATAGGCGTCGGCGGGGGTTTGTACAGCGGGATGGGGACGCGCGATACACTGCCCGTGCTTATGGGCGATTCCACCCTCGATCCGACCCGGCGGTTCTCGTCGCGGGTGGCAGACTACGTGAAGTACCGCCCGGGCTATCCGCCGCAACTTGTGGACGTCTGCCGCGAGGAGATGGGGCTGACGCCGGCGTCCGTCGTCGCCGACGTCGGCTCGGGCACGGGCATCTCGACCGAGCTGTTTCTCAGGAACGGCAACACCGTCTACGGCGTCGAGCCCAACGCCGACATGCGGTTGGCGGCGGAGCAACTGCTGTCGTCGCGCCACACCACCTTCCGCAGCGTCAACGGCACCGCCGAGGCGACGACGCTGGCGGATGGCTCGGTCGACTTCGTCGTCGCGGCGCAAGCGTATCACTGGTTCGACAAAGGGGCTGCGGAGCGCGAGTTCAAGCGCGTACTTCGCCCCGGCGGGCACGTCGTGATCGTCTTCAACGACCGCAAGACCGATGCATCGCCCCTGCTGGCGGGGTATGACCGGCTCCTCCGGACGCTCGGCACCGACTACAAGCAGGTCTCGAAGACGACGACGAGCCTGGAGGATCTGCGCAACACCTTCGGCGTCGCGTTCGCTCGCGTGGCGTTCCCCAACGAGCAGCGCTTCGACTTCGCGGGGCTGGAGGGCCGCGCGATGTCGGCGTCTTACGTGCCGCAACCGGGCCACCCGTCTCATGATTCGTTCATCGCCGGGCTGAAGAACCTGTTCGACGCGCACCAGCGCGACGGGCAGGTCATCTTCGAGTACGAAACGGAAGTCTTCTTCGGTCGCCTTTCAAATCGGCAATCGCAAATCTAAAATCGGCAATGACATGACCGTCTACGAAACCACGAACCACAACACGATCTACCACTGGGCCACCAGTCGCGGCCTGTGGCCGGCGTGCGTGCCCGGCCAGCCCGACCGTATTCGCCTGGGCGGCGACGAGTTCGCGGCCGAGGACGAGGCGCTCGAACCGATCGAATGGTGGCGCTGGTTCCAGGAGTTCGATCGACGGAACCTGCAACTGATTTATGATCCGTCGAAGGGGTGGTTCACGATGGGATCGCGCCTGGCGCCGTCCACATAACAAAGTCGGGGATGTCATCCCCGGTCTTGATTCAAGAACGAATAGGGTCTGGGATCCAAACCGCGCCGCACGTTGTGCCTTTCGATGTACGCGACGGTATTGCGCCAGTGCGAGTCGTCAAAGATGAACTGGAGCCACTTCCCCTCACTCCACACCGGACCCTGATGGGTCGTCTGTCGATGAACCGCCTTCGTCATCTCCTGCGTGAGCCACTTCATGCTCTTGTCGATGTCGCGGGTTGTGTACGTGATCAGCAGGTGCGTGTGCGTGCGTTCGATCGCGCCGGCGACGATTGACCAGGGCGACTCATCCACACACCGGGCGATCGTCTGCTCCACGATTCGGATCATCTCGCGTGTCAGTCGCACCTCCGGATGCTTCATTCGTTCACGTGCCATTCGAAGGCGCACAGGATCGCCCGGGTGCAGCATGTGCGGCTCGATGAACCCGATCTGCTCGTCCCACGCCTCGGACCAGTGCCCGCGCTGGTCACCGGGCAACCACGTTCCGTGGGTGGACTTGACGAAGTGATATCCGATCGTCGCACGCATCCCGAAACTCTACCCATATGAAGACCCATATGAAGACCGGAGATACCATCTCCGGCTTTTTTGAGGACAGGTCATTATGATCCCCGCGACGTGACCCACGCCCTCCACCAACGCGACGTCGATACGAAGGTGGGTCCGTTGCGCGCCTCGAGCCGTGTCGATTCCGTCGACGTCCTCCGCGGGCTCGTGATGTTCCTCATGCTCTTCGTCAACGACGTCGCGTCCGTCAAAGCCGCGCCGGCGTGGATGAAGCATTTCCACCCGTCCGACGGCGACGGGATGACCTTCGTCGATCTCGTCTTCCCCGCGTTCCTGTTCATCGTCGGGATGTCCGTGCCGCTCGCGTTCGGCACGCGCGTGGCGCGCGGGGAGGGGGCGGTCCGCATCACGCTCAAGGCGATCGTGCGGGCGGCGGCGCTGCTGTTGCTCGGCGTGCTGATGGTCAACATGGATGGGCGCCCGCACGCGCGGTGGCGCGAGGGGCTCTGGCCGGCGCTGGTGTACCTGGCGGCGATCGCGACGTGGGTTCGGTGGCCGCCGCGCGTGGGGGTGACGCCGCGGCTCGTCGGGGCGGTGGGGCTCGCGCTGCTCGTGTGGGTCTTTCGCACGAAGGACGGCGGGTGGCTCGAGCCGAGCTGGTGGGGCATCCTCGGGCTGATCGGCTGGGCATACCTCGTCGCGTTCTTCGCGTACCTTGTCTTCCGCGCGCGCGTCGCGGCGCACGTCGGGCTGATCGCGTTGCTCTACGCCGCGTACATTGCGGGGGACAAGGGGCTGTTCGAGCACGTGCGGCTCAACCGGTGGGTGGATATCGGCTCGATGCTTGGATCGCACGGCGCGATCGCGGTGGCGGGGGTCGTGCTCACGATCATCGTCATCCTGTCGCCGGCCGTCTCCGAGGGGCGACGCATGATGACGGCGATCGGCTTCGGCGCGGCGATGGCGATCGGTGCGATCCTGCTCGATCCGCTCTACGGCATCAACAAGAACGCGGCCACCCCGAGCTGGTGTTTGTGGGCGTCGGCCATCACGTGCTGGGCCTGGGTTGCGCTGCACTGGCTGATCGACGTGCGCGGCTGGGGCCATGGCTTAGGCGTGCTGCGCGACCTCGGCCGCAATGCCCTGCTCGCGTACCTGCTGCACCCGCTGTTCTACGCCGTGCTCGAGCTGATCGGCGGCGGCGGGTGGTACTGGGCGGCGGGGGAGAAGAGCGCGACACTTGGCGTCGCGCGGTCGCTGGCGCTGGCGACGATCATCACGATCGGCGTGGCGTGGATGTACCGGTGGAAGATCCGAATCCGACTCTAGTCTGAATAGCCGGCCACGATTCTCGACCGTCGCGACCATCCAGTGTCATGCTGAGGTACTCCGAAGCATCTGGCTTCACCGACGGATCGGCCAGATCCTTCGGAGTACCTCAGGATGACAAAACTATGTGCACCTCGCCGTGACATGACGTTATTTCCCCGCCGTCAGGTGGAACTCGATGTCGTAATCCCAGTCGTCGTAGAACAGGTTTTTCCCGTCGATCTCGATCTCCCCGCGCTGGAAGTCGGCGGGCTCGCTGCGGAGGGATTGCTTGGGCGGTTGCAACGGCGAGCCGTAGTCGCGGTTGACGATCATGCGGTAGCTGTCCTGGTGGCCGAGGTAAAACTCGCGAACCTTCGGATCGTCGCTCGGTTGCAACCCGTACGACACGTCGACCGGCAGCCAGCCCCACGGCGCGACGTAGAACTCCGCCCAGTCGTGCATGTTGTGCTCGCCGGGCTTGCTCTCCCAGCCGGATTGCCAGCGCGCGGGGATGCCGGCGATGCGGCACATCGTGATGAAGAGCATCGACTTCACGCCGCAGTCGCCCTTGCGGCAGGCGATCGCCTTGGCGGCGAAGCTGGGGATGATGGAATACTCCTCTTCGCCGTGGTAGCGGATCTCCTTGTCGATGAAGTGGAAGATCTTGCGGGCCTTCTTGAGCGGGTTCGTCTCGGCGCCGATCGTCTGCTCGACGGCGCGACGGATCTCCGGAGTGAACACGATGTGGGGGTCGCGCTCGCTCAGATACGTGGAAAGGTCCCCGCCCGCTAAAGCGGGACTCGCCAACTCGTCCTTCAAGATCGGGTAGTAGGCGAACGAGGTGTACTCGAACTCCAGCTCAAAGCGGATCGGCTTGCTCGGGTCCGTCACGCGCTGCTCGAGGTATACGGTGCGCTGCGGCGCACCCGCGGTGATGACGTGCTCGCCATCCGCGTTGGGCGCGACGAACGGCGCCTCGGGCGACGAGCGGATGAACTTCACGTCTTTCTGCTGGCGATACTCCTGCGGGAACGGGAGCCAGCAGCGCACGAGCGACCCACCCTTCGCGCCCGGCGCGTTGCCGGGGATCGTGGCCACGAGCTTGACACGGTGGCGGATGGGCAAGACCTCCGTCTCGCCGGTCTTCTCCGCCGCCGCGATGATTTGCGCGAGGTGTTGCGTCAGCGGGAACTTCTTCCCGCTCGGCGCCTTCCCCGCGGCCTCGCGGCGCTGCTTCGCGTCCTCGCTGAAGCGGAACAGGTTGACCGGTTCCCGTCGGAAGTAAGCGGCCTTGCCGTCGACGATGCGATGCTGGAGGACGCCCTCGGCGCGCCAGCGCTCGATGTCGGCGAACGACGCATCCGGGATCGACTTCTGGATCTTCTTGAGCACGTCGCCCGCGCTGACGCTGTAGTCGCGGCGCGTTCGGCGGATGATCTCCTTCATCTCTTCGCGCGCCTGCGCCACCGACGCATCGGCGTGACCGTCGTCGCTGGCGAGCAGCGTTTGCGCTTCGGCGAACTTGCCGTCGTTGAGCAGGGCGAGCGCCTGCTTCGTGACCGGGTCATCGCTGGTGAAAGCGAGGGACGCGCCGGTGGGTTGCGTCGACGGAGTGGCGGCGGAGGCAGTCGTGGTCATGAAGAAACACCCGAGGAGAAGGAGGAGCGTGCGGGCCATGAAGAACGATGATACCGGCGGGCCCACGTCATTCCGAGTCCTCACGTGGCTGCGCCACACCCGCGAGCGATGACGACGGACGCGCGGTGTTTTCGTGGCTTGGGCGTCTCGCCCGAGCATGTGCCGCGGAGCGGCTCCGCCGAAACGCTCGGGCGAGACG
>JBAUGM010000285.1:0-3811 GCA_049679725.1 Tepidisphaeraceae bacterium | reverse complement strand
CGCCGACGCCGCCCGCGCCGACGCCGCCCGCGCCGACGCCGCCCGCGCCGTAGAGGGCGTGATCGAGCGGGATCGACTTGAGCGGCTCCTTCGCGATCAGGCCGATGAGCTTCTCCGCCGACTGGGCAAACTCGGATGAGCCGCCGGCGGCGTCGATGACGAGCGTGCCGCCGTCGTCGATGACCTTCTTCAGCGCCACCTGGCCAGCGGGGTCGAGCGTGATGGGCTTGGTGCCGGTGATGTGGACGATTCTTCCCCCCCCCTGTGAGCTGCCGATCGCGCCGGGCTTGGCGGGTTTCACCTGGAGGTCGACACCGCGGTTGTGCATGATGTCGGCCATGCGCCGCCAGCCGCCGGGCTCGGGGTCCCAGTTGCCGGCGTACTCCAGGCGCGACACCGAGATCGTCTTGTCGGGTTTCTTCTTTTCGTCGCGCGTGACCAGGTGCGTGACGCCGCGATTGCGCAGGCCGCGCTTGTCGACGGCGTAGAGGACGATGTTGGCGCCGAGCTGCCAGCTTTCTTCCCTGCCGCCGACGGAGCCGAGCTGCCACGCCTTGGCGGGGTCGGCCTGCGGGATGACGAGCATCAGCTCGCGCGCGCCGTTGGAGAGGCCGAGGATGCTGGGCTTGGTCTTCCACTTCTCGCGGAGGAACTGCTCCTCGACGTAGATCGGGTGATCGTTGGGGAGCTCGCGGAATTCGTAGGCGGGGAACAGGTCGGCGCCGAGCTTGCGCATGGAGGCGAGGAAACCCTTGCCCATGCAGTCGGCGTTGGCCAGGACCATCCCGCCGCTCTCGATGAACGACTTGATCTTACCCTTGGCTTCATCCGATGGGTTCCACTCGTCCTTGCCGGCGATGTAGAGGATCGGCGCATCCGACAGTTCGTCGGCCGGGGCGCTGAGGTTGGTGATCTGCCAGTGCAGGTCGCGCTCGACGGACTTGCCGACCCAGCGCACCAGGCGGGCGGCATCGCGCGGGCGGATGTTCCAGTTCACCTTCGCCCCCCCTGCCCCCCCTGCGCCCTCGGGCGCGCCGGCGGAGTAGTCCAGCTTGTTGACCACGATCGGCGAGCGACCGCGCGCCAGGAACAGCAGCGCGAAGGCGGTGTCCGAGATGTCGCCGCTCTTGCTGACCTCGGCGAACGAGCCGTTCTTGTTCTGCTTCTTGATCAGCCAGTCGGCGCCGTGCTGGTACCAGTTGACCTTGCCGAAATACTTCAGCCCGCTGGCGACGCCGACGCGCTCGCAGGCGTAGAGCGTGGGGAACGGGAAATCGCGCGCGTAGTCCTCGTTCGTCGCGACCTTGGCGAAGTTGTCCTCGAGCCATTTGAGCCCCTTCTCGAGGGCGGGCGACTGCGGCGAGGGCGTGCAGTTGAGGCCGCGCCCGGGGTTCACGTAGTCCTGCGTGATGAACAGCGTCGCGACGCCCGCAGCCGTCATACCGGGCGTGAGCGGGTGGGTGCTGTTGAGCTGGTACGTCCAGCCGCCGCTGGGATCCTGGTGGGCGATCCAGCCCTTCTCGACGATCTTCCAGAAATCGATGGGGACTTCGACGCCCGCCTGTTCCAGGGCCCACATCCCGAGCACGCCGTAGTTCCCGCGGCTGTGGCTGTAGCTGCGGTTGGGGGTGTCCGTGTAGTCGAAGAAACCGCTGGCGTCGCCCTTGGTCTTGAGCATGGGGCGAAGCGTGTTGGCGTCCTTGGCGATCAGCCCCTTGAGCTCGGGCGTGGCGGGGAGCAGCAAGTACACGTGCGCGCGCAGGGCCAGCGCGTACACGCCGATGAGATCCGCCTTCTTGAGAAAGTCGATGGCCTTGGCCAGCCGCTCATCCTGCGGGCTCTCGCCTGCGGCGAGCAGGGCGTACGTTGCCAGTGCCGTTTCCCCGCCCCACTGCCCGCCCTTGACCTCCTGGCCTTTGAGCGATGCGTCGCGCGCGGGGGCGGTCTCCCACGTCCCCTCTTTCTGCTTCGCGTAGAGCCATTTGACCGCACGCTGGACGGCGGCATCGACTTCCTGCGGAGTGGCGGCGCGGACCGGTTGACAGCAGAGGCACAGGACGAGCATCGCCGCCAGGAATCCTCGAACCATGAGCCCTCCGCGAATCGAAGGATGAAAGCGGAAGGATGAAGGATGAAACGGAGGTGAAGATCCGTCCTCTTCATCCTTCATCCTTCCGCCTTCATCCCTATTCCTAATAGTCCAAGCCCCCTCGCAACTGAACCTTCTTCTTCTTCGCCGCCCCCCCTGCCGTGGGCGTCGTCCCCGACGCTGGCGTCGCGGGCGTCGGCAAAACGTAAGCGCTCTTGAGCGACAGCGAGATGCGCCGCCCGGCCGAATCCAGCTCCAGCACGCGCACGTTCACTTGCTCAGCGAGCTTCACCACGTCGCCCGGCGAGCGGACGCGCTGGTCGCTCAGCTCCGACACGTGCACGAGCCCCTCGAGCCCCGGCTCCAACTCGACGAACGCGCCGAAGTCGACGAGGCGCGTCACCGTGCCCGGGACGACCATGTCGGTCGCGTAGCGCTCGTTGGCCGTCTTCCACGGGTCGGGGCCGGCCTGCTTGAGACTGAAGCTCATGCGCTTGGCGTTGGGGTCGACGGAGATGACGACCAGCCGCAGCGTGTCGCCTTCCTTCAGAACTTCCGATGGGGACTTGATGCGCTGCCAACTGATCTCGCTGACCGGCAGCAACCCTTCGAGCCCTTCTTCGACTTCGATGAACGCGCCGAAGCTTTCAACTTTCGTCACGCGCCCGGTGATCTGCGTGCCGATCGCGTACTTCGTCGCCGCGTCGAGCCACGGATCGATGCCGCGCGCCTGTTTCAACGAGAGGCTCATCTTGCCGCTCTCGCGGTCGAGCTTCGTCACCTTCACGTCGAGCACGTCGCCGACCTTCACGAGGTCGCTCGGCTTCACGCCGCGCTTGAAGCTCATCTCCGAGACGTGGAGGAGGCCGTCCATGCCGCCCAAGTCGACGAACGCGCCGAAGTCGGTCACGTTGCGCACCGTCCCGCGCCGGATCTGCCCCTCGGCGATCTCCTCGAGCAGTTTCTGCTTCGACGCTTCCTTCTCGCGCTCCAGCACGTTGCGCCGGCTGAGGATCAGGTTCTTCGCGTGCGCATCAAACTGCGTCACCTCGCCGGTCAGCTTCTGGTTGAGGAAGACGGACAGGTCCGGATTGAAGTAGAGATCGACCTGCCCCGCGGGCATGAACGCCCGCATCTTCTTCACTTCAAGTTCGAGCCCGCCCTTGTTCACGCCAGTGACGGTACCTTCGACGATCTGGCCGACTTCGAGATTCTCCCACGACACGTTCTGCGCCGTCGCGCCCTTGCGCGTGAGGACGAGCACGCCCTCGCGCTCGTCGTAGCGGTCGACGTTGAACTCCATCTCCTGCCCGACGACCGGGGGCTCCTCATCGGGGAACTGCTGGAGCGAGATGATGCCCTGGCTCTTGCCGCCGAAGTCGACGAAGGCGTCGTCCTTGTCGATCGACACGATGCGTCCGCGGCGGGTGCCTCTCTGCGGTGGCGCGGCGCCCGGCGCTGGAGCCGGAGCGGGCTTGTCGAACCCGTACAGGTCGTCGAGCGACACGCCGGCGAGGGCGTCGTCGATCTCCTTGTTCAACGCGGCGTCGTCGGGGCGGAACTTTTCTTTCAGCGGATCGTTGCTCGTGGCCATGTCGTCACAAACTCCAAATGCGAGGGGTGATGATACCGCAGACTTTCCCTGGATGCGACGCACGCTCGCGGTCGAGTTTGGCGCCAAGGCCGCCAAGAACGCCAAGCACGCCAAGAAATGCAGGGGAA
>JBAUGM010000284.1:0-2927 GCA_049679725.1 Tepidisphaeraceae bacterium | reverse complement strand
CGTCTCGCCCGAGCGTTTCGGCGGAGCCGCTCCGCGGTAGTGCTCGGGCGAGACGCCCAAGCCACGACCTGAGGTCGTTCGCTGCGACAACTCGCCGGTTGCCGCGCGGGATTTCGGCAGTAGAGTTTGCGCTGCGCATGGATGCAGGAGCGAAGAATCGGGTGAAGCTGTGGCTGCGGAGCGAGCGAGCGATGGGGCTCGGTGCGTCCGTTGCTGCGCCGCCGCAAAGCACGTCGCCCGGGGAAGCGGCGATGGCGATCGCCGATGAGGTCATGGAAGCCCAATCTCGCGTTTCTCCCCGAGAAAACGAGCCTGCCGCGATGTTTTCCGGTGTCGGTGCACCGAGTGAAATGGCCCCGCGCGGGGGGCTCGTGCCGCCGCCGTCGGTCGAGCCTTTCGGCGCGCCGCTCCTCGCGCCCGACGAGAAACGCAAGCGCCTCATCGCTTTAGACAACAACGAGGTGCGCGGCTGCACGCGCTGCCGGCTGTGCGAGACGCGCACGAAGACCGTCTTCGGCGAAGGCGACCCCGACGCGAAGATCTTCTTCATCGGCGAAGGTCCCGGCGAGAACGAAGACCTCAAGGGTCGCCCGTTCGTCGGCCGCGCGGGGGAGCTGCTCGACAAGATGATCGCCGGCATGGGGTTGAAGCGCGAGCAGGTCTTCATCGCGAACATTGTGAAGTGCCGGCCACCGGACAATCGCGTGCCGATGCCGGATGAAGTGGCGACGTGCACTCCGTATTTGGAGCGGCAGCTCGAGATCATCCGCCCGCGGGTGATCGTGACGCTCGGGTTGCCGGCGCTGAAGTACATGATGAACGATGCGAAGCTCACGATGGGCCGATCGCGCGGAAACTGGCGCGAGTGGCGCGGAATAAAATTGATGCCGACGTTCCACCCCGCCTACGTATTGCGCCAGTACACCGACGAGACACGAGCGGCGGTATGGAGCGACCTGAAACAGGTGCTCGCCGAACTCGGCCTGCCGATCCCGAAGCGCGGCGGCACTGGAAGTGGCGGAGAAAGTTCCTAAGCTGCGGCCCGCGCGGCGATGACGGGAAGGTTGAGGCGAAGGTTGGGGCGAAACGGATTTCGCTTCCAGCGCGCGACCGGTTGCCGCGATGCTCACGCTCAAGGCGTTGAAAGTGTGAGGTCATGATGTTCAGTCTGTTCGCGAACAAAAAAATCTGTCGCCGGTGTAGAAACATTTTTGCCCGGTGCCGACGACTCGGTAGGGTGCGCGTTTCCGATTCACTTTGCATTTTCGTCGGCGGCCAAACCGCCGGGTGTGGCGTCAAGTAACGATCTTTCCGTCTGCCTCTAAAATTAAGCGCCTCTATGCTCACGACCCACTCGCCATCGCCGCGCGAGGCGGGTCCCGCGACTCGCATTGCGGGAACTGCCGCGCCTCGCCGTGCCAACGAACCGTCGCCGCTCGATCCGACCGTCTGGCAGCAGGTGCTGCACGCCGTCCGAACGCAGCACCCCAGTTTGAACCGTGTCTGGTTCGACCAACTGGTGCCGCGGCAACTGACCAACGGCGTCATCCAGGTCACCGTCGCCACCCCGGCGCAGCTCAACTTCTGCCAGGGGCAGTGCCAGCAGCCGTTTACCTCGGCGGCGCAACAGATCACCGGACGCCTCGTCGCCGTCAGCTTCCACTGCGAGAACCTCCCGCGCGGCGGGGTCTACAACGAGGGCGATCAGCCGCTCCCGCTCAACCCCGACTACGTCTTCGAGAACTTCGTCACCGGCCCCTGCAACCGCCTCCCGCACGCCGCATCACTCGCGGTGTCTGAGCAGCCCGGGCAGGCGTACAACCCGCTGTTCATCCACGGCGGCGTCGGGCTGGGCAAATCGCACTTGCTCCAGGCCGTCTGCCAGAAGGTCATGGAGCGCCAGCAGGATGCGCGCATCCTTTACCTGTCATGCGACAGCTTCATCAACCAGTTCATCACCGCCGTCGAGACCGGCGACATGAACCAGTTCCGCTTCCGCTACCGGAACGTCGATGTGCTTGTCATCGACGACATCCACTTCCTCGCCGGCCGCGACCGCACGCAGGAAGAGTTTTTTCACACGTTCAACACGCTCTACCAGGGTCACAAGCAGATCATCCTGAGCGCCGACTGCCCGCCGAGCGAGATCCCCGAACTGGAAGAGCGGCTCGTCAGCCGGTTCAACTGGGGGTTGGTTGCGCGGATCGAGAAGCCGTGCTACGAGACGCGCGTCGCGATTCTCCAGAAGAAGGCCCGCATGCGCGGCCTGACGCTGCCGGAGGACGTCGTCTGCTACATCGCCGGCAAGGTGGAGAACAACACGCGCGAGTTGGAAGGCGCGATCACGAAGATTCAGGGCATGAGCCTGCTCCAGGCGGGGCAGATCGACCTGGAGCTCGCCAAGGCCGCGCTCGGTGAGAGCGCGACGCCCGAGCAGAAGCGGATCACGATCCAGCAGATCTTCGACGCGGTGACGAAGTACTACAACGTGCGCCTCAGCGACCTGCAGAGCAAGAAGCGTCACAAGAGCATCGCCTTCCCGCGCCAGGTCTGCATGTTCCTCGCCCGCCGTCACACGCGCTACAGCCTGGAAGAGATCGGCGGGTACTTCGGTGGTCGCGATCACACGACCGTCCTGCACGCAGTCCGCACGGTCGACGGCGACTGCAAGGAAGACCGGGAGATCGCGAAGCAGATCAACCACATCGATGGACAGTTGACGGGGGCCTGAGCGACCATGGGCGCGCGAATTGGGTTCGTTGTGACTTTCGCGCGCCGAGGTAAACCCAGGTCAACCATGGTCAACCCAGGTCAACAAGGGTAAACGCATCTTGCGTCGCTCGGGCGTCCTGCCCGGGCATTGCTTCTTCAGTTGCCAAAGAACCCTCACGCCGGTGTCTGAGCTTTAGCGAAGACCCGGATTCTTC
>JBAUGM010000283.1:0-3640 GCA_049679725.1 Tepidisphaeraceae bacterium | reverse complement strand
CGCCCGAGCTAACCGCGGAGCGGCTCCGCCGAAAGCTCGGGCGAGACGCCCAAGCCACGGAAGAGAAGCACTCGCGTTCAGTCGCACAGTCCATAGCGTTGCAACGCCGCATGAACCCCGTGGTCGTTGTTCGACGGGGCGACCCAGTCGGCGACCTTCTTGACGACCGGATGCGCGTTGTCCATCGCGACGGCAACGCCCGCCAACTGCAACATCCCGACGTCGTTCGGCGCGTCGCCGATGGCCATCACCTGGTCCATCGGGATGCCGTAGTGGCCCGCGACCTTCTTCAGCGCGACGGCCTTGCTCACGCGCGGGTCCATGATCTGGAGGAGGTCGTCGTCGGTCTTGACGATCGTCACCTGCTCAGCGTACTCGCCGACGAGCAGCGCTTCGAGGCGGAGGATGATGCGCGGCTCGCCGAGGAGCATGAGCTTGGTCACGTGCGGGCCGCAGATCTCGTCGAGCGGGGCGATGAGGTCGGGCTTGAACAGCCGGCCGGTCTCGGTCGTGTGGGACTGATCGTCCCGGTCGGTGTACCACTTGTCGAGAATCTCAAAGCCGACGATCGTCTCGTCGAACATGTCGCGCGCGATATCGACCATCTCGCGCACGAGCCGCCCTTTGAGCGGGCGGTGGAAGATCGTCCGCTGGTTCGGCTCGTCCCAGATGAGGGCGCCGTTGTAGTTGATCTGCCAGGTGTCGAGCTTGAGCGTCTGGTAGACGTGCCGCACGCTCCGCGGCGGGCGCGCCGAAGCGATGATGACCTTCACGTCGCGCTCGGGCAGGCCGCAGAACGCCAGGGCCGTCTGATCGCTGACCTTCTTCGAATCGTTGAGCAGGGTGCCGTCGAGATCGATCGCCACGAGGCGGATCGGCTTCGCCAGCACCGGCGCAGCGGGCGCCGGCGGGGCGGGCTTCGCCTCAAGTTGCGAGGCCCTTTGCGAGGTCTTGTGCGAAGTCCGCTGTCGCATGTGGCGGGGATTCTATGCGCGCCGGCGCGCGGGCGGAAGACGTCGAAACTTCACGCGGAAGAATTCGATACGACCTCGCGAGCGTGCAGGAAGACGAGGTGGACGGCGGCGACCGGTCTGCCCGTCGCGCCGTGGACCGCTTCGCGATACAACTCCATCTGTGGACCGTAGAACGCCGCCCGAGCCGCCAGCGTATCGGCCGTGATCGCGTCGGTCTTGTAGTCGACCACCTCCAGCCCGGCCGGCGTCTCGACCAGCACGTCGATGCGGCTGCGGACCATGACGCGGTCCATCGGGTCGGCGGGGGGCAGCGGCGCGCCGTCGGCCCGCTGCGCGTCGCGCGGGAAGTAAATGGGCAACTCGCGCCGCAGGCGCGATACGTGCGTGCGAAGCGTCCGTCCGATCGACGTCGATGCCAGCCAGGCGATGGCGTCCGCATCAACCATCTGCGCCGCGGCAGGAGAGATCAGCCGACGATCCACGAGCAACTCGATCTGCCGGCGCACATCATCGGCTTTGCAGGGGGATGAGAAGTCCAGATGCTGGAGCACGAGGTGTGTCGCCGTTCCGATGTCGGCCGCCGCGGGCTTGAGGTCCGTCGATGCGACGCGCGGGGTGGCGAGGATGCGGTCGAACGACACGACGCCGACGCGCGACATCCCGGTCCCGCCCGGCGCGGCCCGGCCGTGCTTCGACAGGTCGCTGACGGACGCCGTTGCGGAGACGTCGGCGAAGGGTTCATGATCGCGCGTGAACGTCAGCCGCCGAATGATCGCGTGCGCCTGCGCGTTCGGCGGGGGAGCGGGATCAAGCGGGATCAGGTCGACGAGCTGCTGCAACCGCGGCGATGGTTTGGGGCGCAGCTCCTCCGGGTTCGGCCACGCCGCGACCTCGTCCGGCGTGTGGCGCGTGAGCGCGATCGTCGAATCGTCAGACGCGGTTGCCGCGGCGACGGGGCCGATCCAGTCGAGCATCGTGTTGGCGCCGAGCACGGCGTCGGCGGGGAGCGGGCCGCGGTGGCCGGACCAGCGCATCGACCACGTGTCGGCCGCGTTCTCGCCGGCGGTGCCGATGAGGATCAGGTGCTCCTTCGCGCGCGTCATCGCGACGTAGAGCACGCGCAGCTCCTCGGCGAGGCTTTGCTGACGTAAGCGGGTCTGCACGAGCATCGACGCGAGCGACGGGTAGCGGATCCGTCGCGCTTCGTCGGCCACGGTGAAGCCCGGCCCCGCCTGGCGGTCGATCAGGATCGAGCCGCTGGCGTCCGACAGGTTGATGCGCTTGCCGAGGTCCGGCACGATCACGACGGGAAACTCCAGCCCCTTCGACGCATGCACGCTCATGATGCGCACGACGTCGTCGGCAGCGCTGGCGACGCTCGGTTGGCCGAGGTCGGACTCTTCCCGAAGCTGCTCCAGGAAGCTCAGGAACCGAGCGAAGCCCTGTTTCTGGAACGAGCCGAACTGGCGGGCGCGCTCGTGCAGGTCGATCAGGTTGGCGACGCGCTGCTCGCCGTCGACGAGCCCGGCGCAGAACGCGAGGTAGCCGGTCTCCTGGTAGATCGTCCAGAGCACCTCGGCGAGCGGGCGGCGCTGGGCGAGCGTGCGCCATCGCTTCAGTGTCTTGAGGAAATCCTGAAGCGCGGCCGCGAGCTCGTCGTGATGCTCGCGCGCGTAGCGGACGACGGCTTGGTTGAACGCGACGGGCTCGCCGGCGTTGTACGCCAGTCGAATGCGCGAGAGCGAATCCTCCGGGTCCGCCAACGACGCGAGCGGGCTGCGCAGCGCGGCGGCGAGCGGGATGTCCTGCCGCTGGTTGTCGAGCACCGCGAGCAGGGCGAGGACATCGCGCACTTCCATCGACTCGAAATAGCCGGTGCCGCTCTCGCTGTGCACCGGAATGCCGCTGCGCCGGAGCACGTCGGCGTACTGGTCGGCCTTGAACTTCATCGAGCGGAGGAGGATGACGATGTCGCCGTAGCGGATGTCGCGCGGGCGCAGTTCGCCGGTGGTCGCGTCGCGCTCCATCACTCGCATGCGCCCGCCGCCGTTCGGACTCGTGCCCATCATCTCGCCGATGCGGCGAGCGACGAGAACCGCCTCGCGGGCGGTGCGGTCGGGCGGGTCGGCGTCCTCTTCATCCGAGTCGTGCGCATCGTCCGTTCCGGTGGATGCGTTCATCGGCAGCAGGTGCAGCTCGATCGGCGCGCCGCGGAAGGACGTGCCGTCGTTCCCTTCGGGATAGGTAAGACCGGGCCGGAGCTCGTGCGACTGGTCGTACTCGATGTCCGCAGCCCGTTTCGTCATGAGCGTCGAGAAGACGCGGTTGAGCGCGTCGAGCAGCGGGCCGCGGCTGCGGAAGTTGGCCTGGAGGTCGATGACCGTACCCGACGCGTCGCCGGCCTTGCGGAACTGCTCATCGCGCTGAAGGAACCGCGTCGGCTCGGCGAGGCGGAAGCGGTAGATGCTCTGCTTGACGTCGCCGACTGTGAACAAATTGCCGCACTCGCCTTCGCCCATCAGGCACTCACGGCTGACGAGGCGCAGGATCGCGTCCTGCAGTTCATTGATGTCCTGGTATTCGTCCACCAGCACGTGCTTGAAGCGCCGGTGCTGCAACCGCGCTACCGACGAGGGGGCGAGGCCCGGCGACGCGCCGTCACGCAG
>JBAUGM010000282.1:0-4241 GCA_049679725.1 Tepidisphaeraceae bacterium | reverse complement strand
GGCGCGCTTACTGGATCAGCACTTCTTCGTTGAGGATCCGCGTGCCGACCTGTTCCTTCACACCCGAGCGCACGACGCGCCCCGTCGCTTTCTCCACATCCGAGAAGCGGTACTTCTTCATCGTCGTGCGGCCGGGGCCGAGGTTGGTGACGAGCCGTTCCTGCCGCGCTTGCCCGGGGAAGATCGCGAAGGCGGTGTAGTCGATGGGCTTGTCCCCGTAGTTCGTGATCATCTGCTGGACGATCACGTCCTTCCCGTCGCGCAGGGCCAGCGTCTGCATGCCGACGTCGGTGAGCCCGAGGTTCAGCGTGATCGGCAGCGAGAAGGTCGTGCTCGCGTCGGCCTGCACCGCCACCTCGGCGGTGACGATCTTCGGCCCGGCGAAGCTGTTGTACGGGAACTCGATCGTCAGCTCGCGCTCGAAGGTTTCGTTCGGGTTGAGCGTGAAGTTGAACGTCGGCGGGATGATCGTCCACCCCGCCGGCGGCTTGAGCTTGAGCGTCCCCGCGATCGCCTGGCGGTACGGATTGACGAACCTGAGCTTGCGCGTGTGCGGTTTGAAACTCGACTCCAGCAGCGGCCGATCCAGCGCGATGCTCGCGCGGAGCTGCGCGGCTGGGCCGTCAATGCCGACGAGCAGGATGGGCATCTCGCCGATGTCGACCGAAATGTCCGAGCCCACCTTGAGCACGGGCGACGCATTGCCCCACAGGTCGACGCGCATCGGTCGCTCCCCGACGCTCAGCGGCAGCCGGCGGACGTTGGACTTGCGCGACCCATCCCGCGAGATGCCGCCCGTTTCCCACAACACGAGAATGCCGATGCCGTCGCGGTCGAAGAGGAACGCCTCGACGTCCTCCGCGATCGGCACCTTCCCGCGAAACGTCGTGCCGCCCAGGGTCGTCAGCAGCGTGCGCAGGACGATGAGCATCTCCTGCGGCTCTTTGACCAGATCGTCGCCCACGCGGCGGACGGTGAACGGCAGCGGGACGTCGATGCGGTCCGCCCCCGCCGCCAGCGCCTGCGTGATGCGCTCGGCCATGTCACGGATGCCGACCTCGCGGCCGTACTGTGCGTCGAGTTGCTGAAGGCTGAGCGAGAGCGACGAAAAACCGTCCCCGTCCCGGTTTCTTTCCTCCGCCTCTTGATCGGCGGAGGATGATGAAAAAACCGTCCCCGTCCCGGTTTTTGTCTCCTTCCTGAACCCGGAACTCTGAACCCTCTTCATGTCCTCGATGTACAGCGGCAGCTGCGCGGGCAGGACCGACGACGGCACCGACAGCGCAACCGTCGCCGGCAGCTTGCCGTCCAGCTCGTACCACGCGGGCCAGGGCATCGCCAGGTCCGGCGTTTGCACGAGCGCGGCGAACTCGGCGTACACGCGGTTGTAGACATCACGCATCGCAGGTTTGGTGACGAACGCGTCGGAGTTGTCCGCGCCGAGCTGCCAACGATCGAGGTGGTTCGCGTGGCGCGAGATGAGGAACGCGAGCTGCGGCTGCCACACTTGTGGGTCGGCCTTGAGCAGCTCGATCCACGCGTCGTCGCCGGTGAGCGCCTTCTGCTCGTCGGTCACGCCGAGGGATGACGACGTCTTGATGCGCGTCGCCATCAGCCGGTCTTTCACGTCGGGCGGAATCGCGGTGAGGCACGCCGTCGGCGTGATGCCGAGCTGCGCGAGTCGCTCCAGCACGTGGTCGAACGCCGCGGAATCGACCTGCTGCACGTCGCCGTTCTCGCTCCAGACCGCGAGTTTCACTCGCCCGGCGGAGAGGAACGGGAGGATCTCCGGCAGCTCGCCCCACCCGTCGAACGGCAGCTCGGTCGCGATGATGCCGAAGCGGCTGTCGGGGGCGGATCGCCCGCCGCCGCGCGGGTCGAGCGCGTCGGCGAGGAGGACGATGTCGATCGTCTGCTCGCCGACGAACTGCCCCTGGCTGCTCATGCGCAAGCCCGCCTCGTACCAGCCGGGCGGGAGTTCGGGCAGCTCGAGCGCCATCTTCTTCCGCCCGGGGCCGAGAATCTGGGCGGCGGACATCTCCAGCGCGCCGCTGCGCTGGAAGACGATCTCGCCGCGCGCGTCGCGGACGACAAGCTGGGCCGCGAGGTCGTCGGTGAACCGGTCGTTGACGTGTACTTCCAAGCGCGCCGGCTCCCCGCGGCGGAAGATGTTGCCCGGCTTGTCGGTCTTGAGCAGCACCTTGGGCACCTGCGAGACGCTCAGGCTGTCGAACCACCCGCTGCCGCGGATGTCCTGGGTGTGCAGCGTGCGCTGCCCGAGCGAGCTGGCGGCGTAGTGCATCGGCTGGAGCAGCGCCAGCTCGAGCACGAGGTAGGCGGGGGTGGAGGGCGGGGAGTGACGGAGTGACGGAGTAGGGGGTGATGGAGTGGAAGAACGGGGCGCGTGGCCTCTTACTCCGTCACTCCCCACTGCGTCACCCCCCACCGCATTCCCCCCTTCCGCCGACAGCTCGACTTCGAGCTTCTTCCACGGTTCGTCGGCGACCTTCGCCGCGTACAGCTCCGAGTGCCGCGTGCTGCCAGGGATGAGTCGCCCGTCGACGTCAGCGAAGTAGACGGTGAGACGTGCCCGGGCGTTGGGCAGGACGGTCGTCTGCGCGAACACCTCCACGCGGTAGTGCGCGCCCGGCTGCACGGGGATGAGCTTCGGGTCGTACCGGTAGACGAGGCCGCCGCCGTTGAGGTCGAACTGGAAGCTGTACTTGCCGCTGTGCGCGCGGCCGGTCGTCAACTGCCCGTTGACATAGTGCATCATCCCCGGCCCCTCGACCTTCTCCCAGTGCATGGGGAGGTCCTCGACGTTGCCGAGCCGGCGTTCTTCGAAATCGATGTTGCGCAGGATGCGGTTGACCTCCGCCGGCTGCGCGAGCGCGACGCTGCTCACGAGAAGCGGGAGGATGATCGCGAGGGGGTGCCGCATGGTCCGATAACGTCGATATCGGCATATCTCGGACGATCGCTTCACCTCTTGTCCCCTCTCCCTGTACCCATGTCCCCGGTCTGTACATCCCCGAGTACAGGGAGAGGGAGTAGGACGATTGCCTTTCCCCTCCCCCACCCGTCACAATCCGCCCTCATGGCCAGGCTCCGCGACGTGCCCTCCGTCCTCCGCCACTGCGGTCCCTTCTCGTTCCTCAAACGGCTGAACCGGGAGATCAGTGAGGACAACCTCTACACGTGGGCATCAGCCCTCGCGTACTCGTGGCTGTTCGCGATCTTTCCGTTCCTCCTGTTCCTGCTGTCGCTGATCCCGCTGCTGAAGCAGGAATGGAAGGAAGAGGCGGTGCGGCGCATCGATCAGGTGATGATCCAACTGCCGATGGAGGCGTACCACACCGTGCAGGAGTTCATCGGGCCGAAACTGAACCAGCTCCTGTACGCCCCGCCGAAGGGCATCTGGAGCGTCGGCCTGCTGGTGACGATCTGGGCCGCCAGCGGCGGGATGTCAGCGACGATGGCGGCGATGGACAAGACCTACGACGTCCCGGAAACCCGCCCCTTCTGGATCCACCGCCCCGTCGCCGTGGGGCTGACGATCATCGTGGCCACGCTGATCCTCGTCGTGATCGTGCTGATCCCGATCGGCACGATCGTGACCAACGTGCTGACGGAGCAAACCGACCGGCTCATCGAGCGCGCCTACCTCATGCGCCCGACGAAGGCGACAGACGCGAAACAGGAGGTCAGCGCGACCAGCCCCGCCGCGACGCAAGAGGCGGCGACGCAACCCGTTTGGCGCGCCGGCCCCCTCGGCAAGCCGGCGGAGTTTCAACTGTTCCTCGTGATTTGGCAGGTCGCGCGCTTCGCGCTGGCGCTGTTGCTGCTGCTGACGATCGTGGCGCTGATCTACCACTTCGGCCCGAACGTCAAACAGCGCTGGCGGCTGCTCACGCCCGGCTCGGTCTTCACGGTGGGCGTGTGGCTGGGGCTGGGCGTGGCGTTCCGCATGTACGTCGATCGCTACGGCAAGTACGGCGAAACCTACGGCGCGGTCGGCGGGGTGATCATCCTCATGTTCTTCTTCTACCTCGACGCGCTGGTGCTGCTGGTGGGCTCGGAGATCAACAGCGAGATCGACGCGATCGTCAAAGATATGACGGGGAAGAAGGACCCGCCGACGCAGCAGCTGCTGGACGCGGCGGGGGTCAGGCCACCGGATCCGCATCCACCGACGACATAACGAGCACGCCAAGCCACGTCATCCCGATGGGAGCCTTGGC
>JBAUGM010000281.1:0-2113 GCA_049679725.1 Tepidisphaeraceae bacterium | reverse complement strand
CGTCTCGCCCGAGCGTTTCGGCGGAGCCGCTTCGCGGGAATGCTCGGGCGAGACGCCCAAGCCACGAGGTGTGCTACTCGCGTCACGCTACACGGTCCCAAACCAATGAGCCCTCATGCCTTCCAGGAATTCTCGCGTGATCGGATAGCCCGACTCTGATCCGATGACGGAATCGATGTGACACCTCGGGCACAATGCGGTTTGTCCGACGCCTTCGAACGCATCAATCCATTCGGTGATGTCGGATGGGAGAAACGTTCTTCCGCAATAGAAACAGCCGCACGCGGCACTTGCCAACACCTCGTTGCGATGCTGGCTGCTGTGGCGGTGGGCACGGATGTGATCGGGTGTTGCCATTTGACCTCTCGCTCAAGCTCCGAGCCGATCCGGATTCAACTCCGCCAACTCCGGCAGCACGAACAACCCGTCCTTCCGAATCAGCTTCCCGTCAAACCAGATCTCCCCGCCCCCGTAGTCCGGCCGTTGGATGTTGACCATGTCCCAGTGGATCTGGCTCTTGTTGCCGTTGCCGTAGACGTCGTAGGCCTGGCCCGGCGTGAAGTGGAAGCTGCCGGCGATCTTTTCGTCGAAGAGGATGTCCTTCATGGGTTTGGTGATGAAGGGGTTGAAGGCGATGGCGAACTCGCCGATGTAGCGGGCGCCCTCATCCGCGTCGAGGATTTCGTTGAGCTTGGAGGACATGGCCGATGAATCGGCCACGCCGCTGATGATCTTGCCTTGTTTGAATTCGAGCTTGATGTCGTTGAAGACGGTGCCACGGTAGAGGGTTTCGCAGTTGAACTGGATCGTGCCCTCTACGCTCTCCTTCACGGGGCAGGAGAAGCATTCGCCGTCGGGGATGTTGCGGTCGCCGGTGCAGGATTTGGAGGGGATGCCCTTCTTGCTGAACGAGAGATCCGTGCCCGGGCCGACGAGACGGACGCGGTCAGTACCGTCCATCAGGTCTTGCAGCGGCTTCGACGCCCGGGCCATCTTCGCGTAATCGACGCCGGCGCAGACGCGGAAGTAGAAGTCTTCGAACGCCTCGGTGCTCATGCCCGCACCCTGCGCCATGGCGGGGTGGGGCCAGCGGAGGACGACCCATTTCGTCTTCGGGACGCGCACCTCGCTGTGCACGCCGTGCCAGTAGTGCTTCTCGAACAGCGTCATCCGCTCCTGCGGCACGTCGCTCTGCTCGGCGATGTTGTGCGAGCCGCGCACGCCGATGTAGCAGTTCATCTGCTCCATTCGGCCGCGGTCGATGTCGCGCCAGAGGCGCATCTGCTCTTCGGTCGCGTTCTGGAACAGGGCGCGCTGGATGAGCTGCTGGTACGTCGAGACGAGCGGCACGCCGCCCGCCTTCGTCACGGCCCGGATCAGCTCGACCGTGAACTCCGGGGGAATGTCGAACGCTTCAATGAGCACGTTCTCGCCCGGCTGGACATCGCAGGAGTGGTGGACGAGCAGGTCGGCGAGCTGGTTGAAACGCGGGTCTTTCATGACGGGAGAATAGCAATGCGGCCGTCGATTCAGTAGGGGCGAACCTCGTGTTCGCCCTCGTCGTTCGGGAAGCGGGCGAAGATGAGCTTCGCCTCTACGGATGGCGGGCAGGGGGAGGGTTGTTCTTGCGCTTAAATTGCCTGCGCGCTCGGACCCCGGTACGTTCTCGCCGGGCAATCGGAGAGGAATGGCACGATCACGGATGAGTGCGGGATACGCGGCCAGCGGTCGCCGGGACGCGGGAGCGCCGGCGGCGCCGTCGTGGTGGGCGGCGATCGGGACGTTCGTCGTCTGCGCGGCGTTGCTGGCGGGGTTCGCGCTGGTCGCGTTCGCGGCCGTCGCGCGGAAGTCGGCGACGGTCGACGAGACGACGCACACGGTCGCGGCGTGGAGTCACCTCAAGCAGGGGGACTTCCGCGTCAATCCGGAGGACCCGCCGCTCTGGAAGTTCACCGCCGCGCGACCGAACGCGGCCGTGGCGCTGCCGGTCGAGCGGGAGTCGGCGCTGTGGACCGGTGCGCTGGCGAACGCGGATGAATGGTGGCGGTGGTGCCGGGCGGTGCTGTACGGCACGGGGGACGGCGCGGGGGACGGCGCGGACGTCGTGCTCGCG
>JBAUGM010000280.1:0-2217 GCA_049679725.1 Tepidisphaeraceae bacterium | reverse complement strand
CGCTGGCGCTCTGGACCGCCGCGAGGAAACCTCCCCGACCCGCGCGTCGCGCCGTCGTCGATGTCGCGCGGGTATAGTCGATCGCCGTGAAACGCCGCCTGACGCAGTTCCTCTTCGCTCTCGGCCTGCTGCTCACGCTGGCGGCGGGGACGTTGTGGGTGTGCGGGTTCTGGGTGACGGATGCGTTTCAGGCGGAACGATTCCGGACCGGACAACTCCGGGCTTATGAAGTCGTCCAGCTGTTCACCGGTCGGCACGCCTTCAACTGCGTGTGGAGCTACGTTGAAGACCGCAACGCGCGGCAGCGTCCCACCACTCCCGACAGGCCGTGGTCCTTCGGCCACACCACTCAGGCGCCGGACGTCGTCACGTTCCTGCACGGTGATCCCGGCGACCCGCTGCGGAGCCGGTTGGGGTTGGACTGGGGCGTCGAGCGCAAACGCGATGGCGATTACAACGTCGTGCTCCGCGCCGTGACGATTCCGTCCTGGCTCCTGTTCGTCACGTGCGCCGCCGCCACCGCTGTCCCGTTCGTGTCCCTCCGCCGCATGAGAAGACGGCGCCGGCGCGCCGGCAACCGATTGTGCCCCACCTGCGGCTACGACCTCCGCGGCGCCGCCCACGACCGCTGCCCCGAATGCGGTCACTTGGTTTCTGCTTCGGATGCGCATGGCGATCCCTCCTCTTTGTCGAAGATGAAATAGGCGGGTCGATCCGATTCGTCGGCGTGCCCGTCCTGAGCGGAGTCGAAGGGGACCGCCCGCATCCCCGCCGCCGCGAAGAACGGGTGGACGCGGGCCATGACCGCCGAGGCTTCGACGTAGCGCGTCGGGCAGTGCGCGATCAGCGTGCGCACCAGCTCGGATGCCAGGCCCAGCGCGCGGAACTGCGGGTGCACCACCACCCGGCTGATCGTGCGCACGTGCGCATTCGTGAACCGGAGGCGCTCCTTGTGCGTCATCTCGCGCAGCTCCAGCACGCGCTCGCGCGGCGTCGAGCGGAAGCTCGGGAACGACAGCACCCCGACCGCGACGACGCGGGAAGATCCGATCGATGCGAGCCACTCGTGAAGCGACGGATGAAGCGACGCGGCTTGCCGCGGGATCGGCGCCGCGCCGCGCGCGTCGGCGCGTGCGACAGGGTCGTCGCGCCGCGCTGCGATGGACCATCGCGCTTCCAGCGGATCGTGTTGCGCGAAGCGGAGCGTCTCCCTTCCATGCAGCCATTCCGCGGCGAGCCGCGTCGCTTCATGGGTGGTGCGTTCCGCGTACGTCACCACCCACACGTCCGCGTACGTGGCGGGACGCCTGGGGAGGTAATGGAAGTGTTCGAGGTCGAAGTAGTCGCTCGGCCGGCCGCGCGCGAGCGCGAAGCGGCCCGGGAGGTAATCGGGCAGGGGCATGGCGTGCTCCTTCGGGATGGCTAAGGGGGGACCGCGCGGGATGAGGAGAGACGGTCGCGCGGTCAGTTTGCGGGAGGGGTGGTGGTTGGGTCGGGCCTCCTTGTTCGGGCTTAGGGAGGAAGAGGTTTACCCACGAATCACACGAATGGACACGAATGAAGACAGAGTTTCTTTCTTTGCTCTCCTCATCCTGACCTTCTCCCGGAGTACATTTCGGCTGCGCTCATGCAGGCCGGGAGAAGGGATCAGAGCGCGCGAATCAAGCCGGCTTCGCATCATTCGTGTCCATTCGTGTGATTCGTGGGTCACCGTCTTCTCCTTTGCTTACTCGTCTCCCATGATGCGCGCGCGGTCGGCGGCGTAGCGGTCGCGGAGGGCGCGCTGGGCGGCGCGGTGGCGCTCGTCGATCTCCGAACGGGCCGTCGCGCGGGCGTCGGGCTTGAGGTCCTGTTTCGCAAGACGCTTGAGATCGGCAGAGCGGTCGCGCTTCAGCTGCTTCACGTCGCGCTGGTAGGTGCGCTCCAGGTCCTTCAGCATGCGCGTGTCGTGGGATGCGCCGGCGGGATCGATGCCGGCGGACCTGTAAAACCGCTCGCGCTCGGCGGCGAGGCGCTGGGATTCGGACTCGATGAACTGCCCGTTGGCGCGGATGATCGCCTCGCGCCGCGCGCGCTCGTCGAGCCGGAGGTTGCGGTCACGCTCCTCGTCGAAACGGTCGAACTCGCGCTGCGCGGGGACCCGGCCGAGGCGCTCGTCCTGCTCGCGCTGCCACTGTCGCGTCTGAAACTCCGCCTCCGTCTCGATCCGGTCGTTGC
>JBAUGM010000279.1:0-1668 GCA_049679725.1 Tepidisphaeraceae bacterium | reverse complement strand
GCCCTATGACTTGTAACCAGCGCGCTACTAACCGGTAACGACTGGCCTTAACCAGTTTGTATCCACAAGGTCACTCGCCGTTCACCCACCTCCGCAGGGTCGCCCGGACACTGGCGGTATGACTCGCAATCGTTCGCTCGCGGTACTGACCGCCATCGCCACCACCGTCTCCTTCGCTGCCGCAGCCGGCGCGTCCGCCAAGTCGACCGTCACGCTCAGCGGCTCGACCTCGGTCGCCCCGCTTGCAAAGGAGCTCGCCAAGGCCTTCGTCGCTCAACCTGCCTACAAGGGCAAGGTCAAGTTCGTGATCCTCCAGGGCGGCTCCGACATCGGCATCACCGACGCCTCGCGCGGCCGTGTGACGCTCGGCATGTCGTCGCGCGACCCGAAGCCTGCCGATCCGGGCGGAATCGTCTTCAACAAGATCGCCCGCGACGCGGTCTGCGTCGTCACCAACCCGGCGAACCCGATCCCGACGCTGAGCCAGAAGCAGATTCAGGACATCTTCTCCGGCCGGATTCGCAGCTGGAGCCAGGTCCCGGGCGCCAAGGTCTCCGGTCCGATCGACCTCGTCGTCCGCACCGCCGCCTCCGGTACCCAGGACGCGTTCCAGAACATCTTCATGGGCCAGACGCTGCGTGTTGCGGGCAGCGCCACGACGAAGTCGTCGAACGGCCTCCAGGCGCAGACGATCAAGTCGAACCCGAATGCGATCGGCTACGCGTCGTTCAACTTCACCAAGGGACTGTTCGACGTCCCTTACGCCGGTGTGCGCTGCAACCTGCGCACGGCCAAGTCGGGCCAGTACGGCGGCGCGCGTAACTTCTTCTTCGTCAGCCGCGGCGCCCCACGCGGCGCCGCCAAGGCGTTCATCCGCTTCGCCCGCAACAGCGCGACCGCCAAGCAGATCGTCGCGACCAACTGGGTTCCGCTGCGCTAGTGCCCGCAGACGGGATCGCAACGCGCCGGCCGGGTCACGGGGGGCCCGGCCCGGCCAAGATCGGCGTCGAGTGGCTGCGACGCTGGCCGGACAGCCGCGTCGAGCGCATGCTCGGCGCGGTTGCCTGTCTGGTACTGGTGCTGATCGCCGGCATGGTGATCTTCGTCTTCGCGAAGGCCTGGCCGTCGTTCGCGCACAATGGTTTGAGCTGGTTCACCTCCGGCGGTGACGTCGACATCCAGCTCGAGGACATCCTCAACTCGCCGGCCAACCCCAGCGAGTACGTCTACAGGCTGAACGCCTGGCCGCTGCTGTGGGGGACCTTCGTCGTGACGGCCGGTGCGGTGGCGATCGGGATCGTCTTCTCGCTGTTCGCGGCGATCTTCATCGTCGAGTTCGCACCGCCCCGGCTCAACAAGATCCTCGAGCCGGTCGTGCGGTTGCTCGCCGCGGTCCCGTCGGTGATCTACGGCCTGATTGGGATTCTCGTGATCGTCCCGTGGGTCGGCGAGCACCTGATCAGCCTCGAGCGCAAGGAGTCGGTGATCCAGGTCGTCCAGCTCGACGGCGCCTGCATCATGGTCGGGATCAGCGTCCTGACGGTGATGATCACGCCGATCATGATCGCGATCGTGGTCGACGCGCTGCGCGCGGTGCCGCGCTCGTGGATGGAGGGCGCGGCGGCGCTCGGCGCCAACCGCTGGCGCGTGATGTGGACGGTTGCCGTG
>JBAUGM010000278.1:0-3012 GCA_049679725.1 Tepidisphaeraceae bacterium | reverse complement strand
CCGGAATGCTCGGGCGAGACGCCCAAGCCACGGAATTCCCAAGCCCGCGCTCACTCCGGCATCCTCGGCTTCACGATGATCCCGTCGGTCGATTCGTCCGTCGTCGGCTGCGTCGCCGCTCCGCGCTGCAGGCCGCGCATGTGCTCCTGGAACGCGCCGGGGTAGACGCTGCTCGGCACGAGCTTGCTGCCGTCCAATTCGTCCTCACCCATCGCCTTAAGCTGTTCCGGGCGCGCCGCGACGTGCGGCGTGAGGAAGATGAGCAGCTCGGTCTTCGTCTTCTTCTGCCGCGTCCGCCTGAACAAGCTGCCCACGAAGGGAATGTCGCCGAGGAACGGCACTTTGTCGACCGTCGACGTCTTCTTGTCCTCCATCAGCCCGCCGATGACGATCGTCTGCCCGTTCTGCACGCCCACGCGCGACTGCGCGCTGCGCTTGGCGAAGATCGGCGAGCTGACCGTCTCGGAGATCGGCACCGAGCCCCCGGTCAGCGCGGAGATCTCCGGCGCGACGTCCAGGATCACCAGCCCGTCCGGGTTGATGTGCGGGACCACGTCCAGCAGGATGCCGATGTCGTCGTACTCGATCGTGTTGATCGTCTGCCCGTTGTCCGTCAACTGCGAGCGGGTGATGAAGGGCACTTCCTGGCCGACGGTGATCGTCGCGAGTTGGTTGTCCGATGCGAGGATGTAGGGGCGGGAGAGGACGTCGAGCTTCCCGTCGGTTTCCAGCGCGCGGATGGTGACGGCGATGTCGCTCTCAAGGACCGAGACGATCATGCCCTGCGGACTGGCGGGGGCAACGTTGAAGTCGGTGCCGACGGCCTGGCCCTGGCCGCTGGAGCGGAGGTTGAGGACGGAGAACTCGGCGCCGACATCGGTGTCCTTGTCGTGCGTGACCTCGGCGATGAGGACCTTGATCAGCACCTGGGCGACGGGGCGGTCGAGTTCGTCGAGGATGGCGCGGACCTCTTCGTAGTTCCGCGGGTTGGTGCGGACGAGGAGCGAGTTGGTGTCCGGATCGGCGATGACGGAAACCTGCTCGCCGATGGCGGCGGCGGACGATTGGGCGGCCTGCGAGAGCGCGCCGAAGAACCCGCCGCCCCCGAAGCCGCCGGTCGTTCCGGTTCCGCCGAAGCGGTTTTGCGTGTTCGTGCCTCCGCCGAGGCCGCCGGTACCACCGAACCCGCCTGTGCCTCCAAGGCCCGTGCCCGAGCGACCGCCGCCGCCCAGGCCCGTGCCCGTGCCGGACGCGCGCGAGTTTGTTCGCGTGCTGCTCGTCCCGTAGCCGGTGTTCGACGACGTGCGGTTGGTCGAGCGCGAGCCGGAGGAGCCGCCGTTGAACAGGATGTTGACGACCTGCTCGACGTTCAGCGCCTGCGCGTTCTTCAGCTTGTAAACGAAGACGGTTTCCTCCGCGGCGGGGTTGGCGTCGATCTTCTCAAGCACCTCGTCGACGACCTGGAGGATTTCAGACGGGCCGGTGACGACGACGATGTTCGTGCGGTCGTCGGCGGACGCGTTGACGCGGACGGCCTGGCGGGCGGCCTGGTTCTGGTTGTTGCCGCCGCGCCCGCGATCGCCGCCGCCCTGTTGTCCGCCGAAGCCCGGGAACCCGCCGAGGAACCCGCCGAAGCGCGGCTGTTCCTGCTGGTTGCGAGTGCCGGGCTGTGCCTGATCACCGAAGAGCTCCTCGATCAACCGGGCGGCGTTGGTCGCGCTGGAATACTTCAGCTGCTTCACGAGCACGCTCGCCGAATCGGCCAGGTGCCCGTCCAGCGCCGCCACGATCTCGACGACGCGGCGGATGTTCGCGGACGTGTCCGTGATGACCAGCGCGTTGCTCGACTGGTTGGCGGTGAAGTCGGCCTCGGTGCTGATCAGCGGCGCCAGGTCCTGGCGAAGCTGCACCGCGTCGGCCTGCCGCAGGGGGATGACTTGCGTGATCAGCTCGTCCGTCTTTTCGATCTTGGTCGGGTCCGAGCCGCTGCGCACGGGGATGTTCGCGCGCTTGGCCGCGTCGCGGCGGACGATCTTGAGGATCCGCTCCTGCTGGATGGCGGCGTAGCCGGCGTTCTTCAGGACGGTGTTGAGCAGGGCGATTGCCTCGGTCGGGTTGACCGCCTGCTTGCTCACGAGCGTGACCTTGCCCTCGGGCTTGACCTCTTTCACGACGATGAACCCCGCCGCCGCCGACAGCTCGTCGAGCACGATGTCGATCGATGCGTCCTTGAAGTTGAGCAGCAGCCCGCCGCCGGGCTGGGTGGTGACGTGGGTGGTCGCGTTGGCGTTGCGGGCGTTGATCGGTGCGGTCGTCGGGCGGGTCGTCGTCAACGCATTCTGCGCGGACGCCGGCGCCGCGAGCAGCGCCACCGACAGCGCAGCCGCGGCGATGAGTCTTGCTCCCTCTTCCCGTACTCGGGGAGAGGGAGTGGGGGCTTGGAGATGCTGGAGGTTCGATGACGGGTTCATGTTCTCTCGCGATCTGAATGTGTTTCGCCGTGTGCGCGCTATCGCCGCTGTTCCGCCTGCATGCGCCGGATGCGCATCCGCTGCTCGACCGTGAGGCTCGGATCGTTGGGGTCGAGGTTTGCCGGCAGCGACGTGGGGCCGGTGGTGGACGCGGCGCCCGACGAACCGTACGACGGGGTCTCCATCATCCTGCCCGTCAGATCGCTGCCAATCTCGATCCACGACTGCTTGCCGTCGTGCTCGTAAGCGATCGCGTCGAGGGCGATGAGGACGACGTGCCCGCGGGCGAGGGAGTCGCCGGGCGCGACCCGGAGCGTGGTCGAGTTGTTGAGGTCTTCGACGTAGGCGCGGAAGCCGCCGTCCTCCATCGCGATGCCGCGGACGATCAGCGACTCCTCCGCGCTGCGCCGTGATGGCTGGGTCGTGCCGGGCGAGCTGTTGCGCGAGGTGGGGCGCGAGCGATCGCGGACGAAGACGTTGCGCTGCTCGAGCACCGCGTAACGGTCGCCGTAGCTCGTTCCCGATGACGACACCGCCGCCC
>JBAUGM010000277.1:0-14601 GCA_049679725.1 Tepidisphaeraceae bacterium | reverse complement strand
GGTCCGCCCGGTCCGCCATGCCCTCGAAGACCAGATGAGCGCCCTTCAACGGGCGATGAAACAGCCTTCGAACCGCGTCGCGGTGGGCGGTGAAACGATCAGCCTGGACGAGGCCGGACGATTGCTGCGCGGCACCGCCGCGACGCGCCCGGACGAGGACGCCTGCGACCCGTTCGAACAGCTCAGCCGCGCACTGAGGAGTCAGCCGTCATGAGTGATCAGCACGACAACCACCCCATCGACCGCCTGACGGAACAGGGCCGGGTCAGAGGAGAATCACGGATGATTCGCGAAGGCGCAAACGCCAGAGACGTCACGCGCGACATCGCGCAGGAAGTGATCCGCCGCGTCGACCTCTACAAGCGCGAGAAGGACGTTTCCTACGCGCAGATCGCCAAGGGCATCGGCATCGCCGAGGCCACGCTCAGCCAGGTGCGAAGTGGCACGTACAAGGGCGACTGGCAGGCCAAGATCCTCGACGTCGCCCACTGGCTCGACGACCAGGTCGCGACTGACAAGGCGCCCAAACCGGCCGATTTTGTTTCCACCCGCGTCGCCAGGGAAATCTCCATGATCGCCGACGCGGCGATCGCGCTGAAGACGATCGCGCTGGTGTACGGCCCGCAGTCCAGCGGCATCGGCAAGACGATGGCCCTGCAGGCGCTGGCGGGGGACAAGGCGGGCTGCATCTTCGTCACGATTGACAAGGCCGCCGCGCACGCCGGCGGAATCCTCCAGCAGATCTGCAGGCACCTGCGGATCGGCTTCAACTACTCACACGAGTATTGCTTCAACAAGATCTGCGACGCGCTACATGACACGAACCGGCTCCTCATCGTCGATCAGATCCACAACCTCTGCGGCGCGCGGGGCGACAAGCCGTTCTACGTCCTGACCGACCTCCACGATCGCACCGCCCGGACGCGCGGCGAAGCGGGCATTCCCATGCTGTGGGCGGGCACGAGCGACGTCGTCGCGTACCTTCGCCGGGGCCAGGCCAAGGGGCAGGAACCGCTGGCCCAGATCCGCTCGCGCATCGGTATCCAGCGCGACCTGATGCAGCGCACGCGCGGGGGCGGGGGCGACGGCGAGCCGCTGGCGACGCTCGACGAGATCCGCAAGGTGTGCGGGCAGGGGACGATGCGGCTCGCGACCGACGCCGCCCGATACCTGATGCGCCTGCACAACCTCCCGGACTCAGGGGCGTATCGCACGTGCAAGAACCTCGTGGTCATGGCGACGATGCTCTACCAGTCGAAGGGTGACGTGCTCACCGAGGAGATGCTCCGCAGCGCCCACCGCCTGCTCGTACCGGACGCGGCGTTCTCGCTCCTGCAGGCCGACATCGAACAGTCCAGCCGAATCGTCGCGAAGGTGGGGTGAACGTCATGGCCGACCAGCGGAAGAAAAACGGTAATTGGTTCGTCACCGACGCGGCGGGAGACGTGCACGCGCCCGTCTACGGCCGCGACGGCCGGGCGCTGGCCGTCCTCATGGACATCCGCGATGAGCTGCAGGCGATGAACAAGACACAGAGCGCCGCCCTCGTCGAACTGCAGTCGATCGGCGGGCTGCTGCGGTGCCAGAACGCGATGGACATCCCGCGAAAGCTGGAGCGCATCGCGCGGAACACGAGCAAGCCCCGCCGGCGGCGTAAACCGGCCGCGGCGCCAGGAGTTCAGGGATGACGATCGATGAGGTCTACCAGCGGGCTGCGGAGGTCACCGGCAAGACGGTGCCACAGATGGAAGCGATGGCGCGCGACACGTTCGCGTCGATGCTGCACCACGCGATGCGCGAGCCCGGTCGGCTGGTGTGGATCATCGCCAAGATCGACGACACGGGCGAGGTCGCCGGGAAGCTGTACGTCGAAGTCAACGTTCCTCCAGGGGAGACGCGCCGATGACATCGACGCAGATCCAGCTCGTGCAGATCGCCCGCCGCCAGCTCGACCTGGACGAAGCCGACTACCGCCAGGTGCTGCGCGACGTCGGCGGCGTCGCGTCGTGCAAGCAGCTCACGAACGAGGCGATGGAAGACGTGATGGCCCACTTCGAGCACATGGGCTTCCGCATGACCGGCGGCAAGCCGGCCGACTACTGGCGGCAGAAGACGTTCAATCGCGGGATCTTCGTCGACGCCCGCCAGGTCCACCTGATCCGCGAGCTGTCGGCGCAGATCCCGCGTTACACGTTGCCGGGCATGTGCCTCCGCTTCACTCACGGACGTACGGACGACGTCACGAAGCTCTCGATGAAGGAAGCGTTCAACCTCCACGAAATGCTCAAGAAGGCCATCGCGCGCGAACGGGCGAGCGAGGTGTGCGGATGAAAGGGAACCGCTGGCAGGGAGGCCAGTTCCGCGAGTTGATCGAGGCGCTCGCGCTCTACCCCGAACCAGTCGCGTTCCCCGTGTCGTTGCCGGAGAACGACAACCTCCCCAACGTGCGGGCGAAGATCATCCTCGAAGCCGAGCGGCACGGCGTGCGTGTGGGTACGTCGCGGATGAAGGACGGACGCATCCTCGTGTTCAGGAAGCCAGTTGAAAGGAGCCTCGATGGCTAAGCAAACGAAACCCAAGCCCTCCGCGCTGGAGCGGGCGATCGCGTCGCGCCAGCGCGGCATCGACCGAATGCGGCAACATAAGAAGCGGATCATGGACGAGGCGCTTTGGCAGTGCGCGCAGATCGACCAGCAGATCGCGGAGAAGCAGGTGCTGCTCGACGCGGTCAAGAGCGGCCAGCTCACCACCGAACGAGCGGTGCTGTCCGAAGCGCGGGAGCGCGGCCAGTTGACGAAGAAGTAAAAGCAGCGGGGCGGCCGGGAGCTGGTAACTCCCGGCTCGCCCCTCCCAAGTGCCAGCGCGAACGGGCGACCGGTTCTTCGGCATCGGCCGAAAACAGGAGTCACTTTGCGCGGGAACATGGATGTTCAAGTTTGCGGATTTTGCCGGCTCCGGCCGGCGCTACGAGTTGGTCCGGGGTGATGCGGTTCGGATGTTGAGGGGGATGCCCGACCGGTCGGTCGACGCCTTCGTCACCGATCCGCCGTACGGGATCGAGCTGAGCCTGCAGTGGACGAAGACGCCGAAGGTCGTCATCGGCGACGGCCGGGTCGAGGCGCAGCGGCTATGGAAGGCGTTCGTGCCCGAGGCGTTCCGCATCGCGCGGGATGACACGGCGCACGTGTTTTTCGGGACATGGAAGTCGCCATGGATGCACGACGTCCTCGCCAGCGCGTTCACCGTCAAGGGCTGCATCGTCTGGTACAAGCGCCAGTGGGGGCTCGGCTACTACCTCCGTCCGCGCTGGGAGCTGGCCTTCCTCTGCCACAAGGGAAAGCCGCCGCTCCCCACGAAGGCCGAGGGCGACGTCTGGGAGCACGCCAGGGATGGGCGGTTGCTTCATCCCTGCCAGAAGCCGGTCGAGCTGCTGCGCCGCGCCGTGCGGCTCGTAGCGCCACCGGGCGTGCCGCGCGGGCGGCTCATCGTCTGCGACCCGTTCGCCGGCATCTTCTCCACCGGCGTCGCCGCGATCGCGGAGGGCTGTCGTTTCTACGGCAGCGAGATCGATCCCCGTTACGTGAAGGTTGGACGCGCGCGGCTGAAGCTGGCGCTGCAGGAACAGTCCCAACGAAAGGAAGGTCCGAGATGACGCTCACGCGAGACGTCGTGCTGGCCGTGATTAAGACGATCGAGAAGAAGAACCCGAAGTCGCCGGAGGAGTTCAGGTCGGCCATCGTCAACCACGTGCCGAGCGACGACGTGTCGACGGTCTTGAACGCGACCGTCCTCGACGTGCTCGCGTGCCTGACCATCGCGGACATGATCGAGATGATTGCCTCAGAGTAACGAAGGCCACGGCTGAAGGATCAACCGGCCTTCCAGGGAACGGACTCCCGCCGCATGACGCGGCGCGCCACGGATGGCGCTTTTTGATTTGTGGTGTTTCATGACGACCGTTCACCTCTCGATCGCCGAGGTTCTAGAGGAGCACCTCTTTACGACCTACGCGTTTAGCGCAGCTCCTGCGCGCCGGCCAGGGCTGCGTCCGCGTCGCCGGCCGGCCTGGGCATCGACGTTGCTCAAAGACTCGGGCGCGGAGGTTCGATTCGCGAAGCCGATTCCATGCCCGAGTTGCGGCACTCTCATCATCGGGCTCACTGGAGGGTTCGGACAGGTCGGCGATCGCGGCGTGGACGTCATCTCGTGCAACCAATGCCTCGCGCCATTCGTTGTCGACGCTCTCGTCGGCACGCTCCGCGCTCCAACGGATGACGAGCGTCGACGGTGGCGGGTGACTTTTTGGTTTGAATGCCTTCGTCAGCAACAGGGAGACTAGATGCCGGACGACATCAAGTTTCAGGTCGGCCAGGCCGTGCCGTGGCCGGCGGCGCCGATGGGCATCGCGCAGGTCGAGGAACTCCGGCGCACGACGGTGCGCCTCTGCTACCCATGCAAGACGGGCCGCGTGCGACACCCGATCGTGCGCGCGGACAAGCTCGCGCGCCTCGGCCGGCTCCTCCTGAAACTCGACAACCCGTTTTCGCGTGGCGTGATCCAGCGCGAGAAGATCTTCAAGTTGCCCCCCCCCCCCCCATTATCGGACGGCGGCGTAGATGAGTGACGCACTCCACCAAGCCGGGCAGTCTGCGACGCCGTTGTTTCAGTCGACGGCGACGCCGAGCACGTCGACCCTTGCCGGCCAGGCAGCGGCGCGCGTCGTCAATAGTCGTCGCGCGCAGATCCTCGACTGCATTCGTGAGCACGGACCGCAGGCCATCTTCGAGGTGGCGGACAAGCTGGGCGTGTTCGATCACCAGATCAGCGGCCGTTTCGGCGCGCTCATCGCCGACAACTTCCTCCGGAAGACGGGCGAGCGCAGGCGCAAGCAGGACACGCAGTGCGACGCGGAGGTCTATGACCTGGTGCGCGACCGCGCCTTGCCGCCGGACCTTGCCGGCGCGATGGGCTACCCGCCGACGATCGTGTACGACAACGACCTGTTCGACCGCCAGGAGATCCTCCCACGGGAGGGTTATCCGGGCGTGCCGTACGCGCGCCGCGCCGACAAGGGCGGGCTGCGCCTCAGCGTGCGCGTCGAGATGATCGAGTGCCCCGGCTGCGGACGTTCGCTCAAACCGTTGCCCGCTCCGCCAGAAGATCCCAAGCGACGCATCCTCAGCTGCGGATCACCGGATTGCCGTCCGTGGCGCGCCGCGTTCGTCAACGAGCCGGGTGGCAGGCAGCAGCTCGCCCTCGTGCTGGAGGCGATGTAGGATTCCGGAGCATGCGCGCCTGGGCCATCATCGCGTTCCTCACGATCGGCCTGCCCCTCGTCATGGCCTCCGCCGACTGGTTTGCCCGCAAGGACCGGCAACCACCCCTGGAGATCATCCCTGCCACGCAAACCTCCTAAACTCGCGCGCGATTCGCGCGCGGCGCGCGATTCTTCGAAGCTGGTTCGACACCCGGTTAAATCGTCGTAAGTCACGTATTGAACGGCTTTGCGCGCGGCGGGATGAATCGCGCGCCCGTGCAATCTACAGCCGACCAGCCCCGCTTTTTCGGCTCGCGTGCAAAGTGCGCGGGCGACCCCTCGATTCGCTCGAAACGCTCGACCCCGCCGGACGTTTCTTAGCCGCCCATAGCCGCTTGTGGCCGTGCAAGGTCGCCTGTCCGTTTACAGCGGTGCAAGTCTGGGACGCGCGGGACGGGAGGGAGGTCCAGACGCTCGGCACCCACACCCACGGCGGCGAGATCCGCGGCGTGATCTTCAGCCGCGCCGGCGGACTACTGGCTTCGGTGAGCGGCGACGGGGTTGTGAACCTGTGGGACGCGACCCGTCTGGACCAGAAGCAACCCGTCCGCCAGTTCACCGACCGCGCGCACGTGCCCGGGCCGTTTTTGAACGTGGCCTTCAGCCCGGACGGCCGGCGCCTGGCGACGGGGGGCGAGGAGAACACGGTCAAGATCTGGGACGTGCCCAGCCGCCACGAGCTCTTCGGACCAGGACCGTTCACTCAACGACCCGTCACTACTAGTGCGGCGCACACCCTCGCGGGACACAGCGGTGACGTCTACACCGTCGCCTTCAGCCCCGACGCCGAGGGCCGCTGGGTCGCCTCGGCGGGTGAGGACAGCACGGTGAAGTTCTGGGACAGCCGCACCGGTACGTTGGTCCACACCTTCCGCGGCCATACCGGTGTCGTCACCAGCATCGCGTTCACCGCCGACGGTCGGTGGCTCGTCTCGGGAAGCCGCGATCACACGGTCAAGGTCTGGGACCTGACGGAATTGGACGAAGTGGCCGGCCGTCAGCGAGTCCAGCCAACGGAAAAGGTGCCATCGTCGCAAGGCTCGGGTCGGTGAGAAATCAATTGTCGGATCGGATTGGAGGAGTCATGCAAGAAAAAAAGTTGCGGGCGACGCTTACCGCCGGGTTCACGTTGATCGAGCTGCTCGTGGTCATCGGCATCATCGCAATCCTGATCGGCATCCTGCTTGCGGCGCTGAGCCGCGTCCGGCAGTCGGCGGGTCAACTCAAGTGCCTGTCGATCCTGCGCCAGTTTGTCGTCGCCGACCAGATGTACCTCGACGACTGGAAGGGCTTTCACCTGCCCGCGTTCCTCGGGAACACGCCGGAGGCGACCAACATGTGGTCGGCGAACGTCCACTTCCGCCGCGCGCTCAACCTGCGCACGATCGAAGCGAACGAAGTGCAGTCGCCGCTGCCGCCGGGCCCGTTCACTCCAGGAACGAACTACTTCGCCGGGTACGTGACCAACGGCTGGGTCTGCCCGCAGGCGACGCGGCTGCTGTTGGGGGTGGTGGTGAACAATAGGGGCGAGCAGCTCTTTCCGCCGCAGCTGCAGTACGGGATGAACGTCGAGGGGATCAGCGCCGACCCGAACCTCGTGCCCCAACCGACGCCGTGGGCGGTTCCCGACGATTCGGCGCTGGGGAGTAAGCGCGGGTCGGCGTGCTTCGGGTACAAACGCGCGCAGGTGAGGCGGCCGGCGGAAAAGCTGCGCTTCGCCGATGGGATCACCGTGGGGGTCGGCATCGGTCCTGGCATGATCAACAAGTCCGGCTCCGGCGCATTCCCGGGCACGAACGGGAAGATCAGCAACTACGACCAGGTGCAGGAGCGCGTCAATGTCGGCACCCTGCCGGGCGGCGGGGCGTACGACGCCAGCCGCATGACCGCCTGGCGTCACAAGGGCGGCGCCAACGTCGCCTTTTTCGACGGCCACTGCGCGTGGCTGCGAAAAGACGAGATCTACACGCGAGACCACACGGGCACGATCGTCACGAACGACAAGTTGTGGGTCGTGTTGCGATAACCGCGCGGCCGCCACCGGTCGTCGCGCGCTTTTTCTTCAGTGCTGACCCGCGGGCGACGCTGCTTCGCCCGGCACGGGATCGGGCAGCGCGGTCTTCGCGCGCAGCGGGTTGTCCTGCCATCCGGCGCTTTGCGGGAGCCAGGGCCGGGTGAGGTAGTCGGTGAACGTCAAACCCAGGGCGATGAAGAACCAGACGAATCCGGAGATCACCACGACCTTCACCAGCGGGCTCGAGTACTTCACGTGCATGAAGTAGAGGATCACCACAAAACCAGGACGAATCTGACTTTCTTGGGGCCAAATAATCCAGAGCTGTCCCGGTTTGTTCGTCCCGGTTTTTTCGTCGGCGCCAGCTTGGGCATCCACCGCAGTTTGGCCGAGCGCGCGGCGTTGACGGATCGGCCCCATTTTCTGGGGCCTTTGGGCGTATTTCTGTCCCGGCTGCACGTCCATCTTGCGGCAGACCCTGGGGTGGATGACAACCGAGAGGATTTGAATCCCCGATCCTTCGCTCGCGCTATGCCCCGTAGCGCGAGCGGAGGATCGGGGATCTTTTTTCGATCATCACGTCGCGCATCTGCGCCCGTTTGACATCAAATCCCGTTACCGTAAGATTCTACGCCCCCAACGGGGCAATCCCGCGGGCTCGTAGCTCAGTTGGTTAGAGCGCGTCCCTGATAAGGACGAGGTCGTTGGTTCGAATCCAATCGGGCCCATTCGCAAGAGCCGCAAACCGCTCGGTTTGCGGCTTTTTCGCTCTCTTCACGCTCGCGACTTCGTCGCGATCGGGTCGACACGACCCGGCTCCGTCCCCTTCGCGACAGGCGCGGCGCGACGTTCGGGAAAACGCGCGGACACGCGCGTGGGTACGTCTCATTCCAGGTACGTGTACCCCTCCAGCCCATTCTCATAAAACTTCAGCAGCACGCGGCTCTCGTCCACGCTCAGCTTGTTCTCGCGCAGCGCCTTCTCGACCATCTTGCGCATGGATCGCTTCAGCTCGTCGGCGTTGAACTGCACGTACTGCAGCACCTCGTGGACGGTGTCGCCCTCGATGACTTCGTCGATCGACCACTGCCCGCCGCCGTTGACGGTGACGTGGACGGCGTTGGTGTCGCCGAGGAGGTTGTGGAGATCGCCGAGGATTTCCTGGTAAGCGCCGACGAGGAAGGCGGCGAGGTAATAGTCTTCGCCGTTGTTGTAGGGGTGCAGCTCGAGCACGCTCTTGACGTCGCGCCGATCGATGAAGCGGTCGATCTTGCCATCGGAGTCGCAGGTGATGTCCGCCAGCACGCCGCGGCAGTTGGGCTCCTCGTTCAACCGGTGGATCGGCATGATCGGGAAGAGCTGGTCGATCGCCCAGGAGTCGGGGATCGACTGGAAGATGCTCATGTTGCAGAAATAGGTGTCGGAGAGCATCGCCTCCAGGCCGTTGAACTCGTCGGGGACGTACTCGAGCTTGCGGATGATGTTGAGGACCTTCGAGCAGATGCCGAAGAACAATCGCTCGGCCAGGCTGCGGTCCTCGAGCGAGCAGTAGCCGAGGCTGAAGAGGTTCAATACCGCGTCGCGCGAGACGTGGGCGTCGTGGTAGTACTCCATGAAGTTCTGGTCGTGTACGCCGACGAAGGTGTCGAACAGGTTGACGACGGGCGCGGGCAGCGCGGCGCGTTCTTTGTCCGTGAGCACCTGTGGGAGGTCGAACCGCTTGAACCCGCTCCAGCCGATGACGTTGAACACGAGCACGCTGTGGTACGCGACCATCGCCCGGCCGGACTCGCTGATGATCGTCGGGTGCTCGACCTTGGCCTGATCGCAGATTTCCTTGACGTGGAAGACGATGTCGTTGGCGTATTCCTGCAGGCCGTAGTTGATGGAGGAGCCGTAGTCGGTCTTGGAGCCGTCGTAATCCACGCCCAGGCCGCCGCCGACGTCGATGTACTTCAACCCCGCGCCGAGGCGCTGGAGCTCGGTGTAGACGCGGACGAGCTCGATTGTGGCGCCCTTGATGTTGCGGATGTTGTTGATCTGGCTGCCGAGGTGGAAGTGCAGCAGGTTGAGGCAGTCGCCCATGTCGTTCTTGCGGAGGTAATCGAGCGCATCGATGACCTCCGAGACGAACAGGCCGAACTTCGATCGCACGCCGCCCGATTCCTGCCAGCGTCCTGCGCCGCGGGCGGCGAGCTTCACGCGCACGCCGATACTCGGCTTGACGTTGTGCAGCTTGGCGTACTTCACGATCAGCTCGAGCTCACTGAACTTCTCGACGACGGGGATGATGTTCCGCCCGATCTTCGTGGCGAGGATCACCGCTTCGATGAACTCGTCGTCCTTGAAACCGTTGCAGATGATCGGCGTGTTGTCGTCGTCGACGATCCCCATGATCGCCAGCAGCTCGGGCTTGGAGCCCGCTTCCAGGCCGAAGCCGTAGGGCTTGCCGAAGCTATGGATCTCCTCGACGACGTGTCGCTGCTGGTTCACCTTGATCGGGTAGACGCAGCGGTACTCGCCCTTGTAGTCGTGATCCTTGATGGCCTTGGTGAACGCGGTGTGGATCTGGCCGACGCGGTGCTGGAGGATGTCGGTGAAGCGGACGAGGACGGGGATCTGGATGTCGCGCTCGCGGAGCTCGTCGACGAGCTTCTTCAGGTCGATGCCCTTGGACTTGTCCTGCGTGGGGTGGACGGTGACGTGACCGTCTGCGTTGACGGAGAAGTAGCCGTTGCCCCAGTTGTGGATGCCGTAGAGTTTCGTCGAGTCGGCGACGGTCCACTGCCGGTCCGGCCCGGTGCCGTGGACGCCGGCTCTTCCGTTGGAATCGGGATGGGTGTCTCCCTTGGGCTGGCTTTCGGGTCGCAGGAGGTCCTGATCCCGACCGACTTTTTCCGCCGTCACGTCCATCAATATTTCCCCGGAAGTACCCGCTTCGACGTCAGGTCGAACGCGATTGTGCTAATGGTATAGGAATCGTGGCAAAGTCAATAAGTAGTGCCGACAAATTCCACACCGAGGTGGTGAGTGTCGCGCTAAGTCTTTTCGCGCCGGTCGTCCGTATAAGAGGTCGATGGAAGGAGTCACGATGGACGATCCGGGGGTGTCGGCGGACGCGCGAGCGACGAATCTCGCGCCGCCGCCGGCGCTGTCGACGCATGAGGCAGACGGAGCGGCGCTGGCGCGCATCGCGAGCGGCGATTTCGCGCCGTTCGACAAACTGGTCGACCGCTACAAGCACCGCATTTTCCGCCACATTCGCCGGCGAATTGCCGACCCGCACCGTGCGGAGGACCTGACGCAGGAAGCGTTCCTGCGCCTGTTCCGCGCCGCGCGGGCGGGGAGATACACGGGGCGGGCTCGCGTCGTGACGTGGCTCTTCGCGATCGCCGGCAACGTGGTGACCGACCACCTGCGGGCGGAGGGGGTGCGGTCATCCATCCGCATCGTGCGGGAGCAGAGTGAACCGGACGACCCGCTCGATGCCGCGGCGGCGCGGGAGGGGGAATCGCGCATGCGCCGGCTGCTGCTGGAGCTGCCGGAGGCCCAGCGGACGGTCGTCGAGCTGCACGTGCTCGACGGGTTGACCTTCGCCGACGTCGCGGAGCTGGTCGGCTGTCCGGTGCCGACGGTCAAGTCACGCCTGGTTTACGCGCTCCGCAAACTGAAACGCCTGATGGGTGGACCACAGGGGAACGAATCATGAACACCGATCGCAACGACGAGATCGATCGCGACGAACGTGAGCTGCTCGACCTGCTCTGCGCGCCGGCGCGGGACGACGATGAAGGCGGGGCCGCGCCGGCCGCGGAGTGGTCAGCGGTGCTGAGCGAAATTCGTTCGAGCGAGGGAGAGGCGGCGGCGCCGTCGTCGACGTTCAACAAATCGCTCCGTGAGGCGTGGGAGACGGAACTCCGCGCTGCGCGGCCGACGGTAAGTCAGCGCCACCGGTGGTGGCGGCTTTCCATTCCGTTGGCGGCGGCGGCGGTGATCGCGTTCGTGCTGCTGTGGCCCGGCGGCGTCGGGGACAACAACACGGGCGGCAGCGGCGTCGTCTGGGCGGACGTCGTGCGGGCGATGGACCGCGTGCAGCACTTCCACATCATCATGTTCAACGACGACCCGCGCCGCGCCGACGAGACGATGCGCATGTTCCGCATCGACCTCTTCTACCAGCAGCCCGACCGCTGGCGCGCCCACGGCATGGGCCACGTCGCGTTCTCGACGGGCGGCAAGCGGCAGACGTGGAGCGCTGCGAAGCACGCGTTCCTGGAGAACGTCAAAGGCGAGCGCGTCCCCGACCTGCTCCCCGCCCCGTTCATCGATGTCCACGGCAAGCTCGGCACGCTCGCCGGCATCCTCTCGTCGGTCTTCGACGGCAAAGTGCCGGAGGGCGAGCCCGTGAAGTCCGACGACGTCGCGTCGGCGCAGGGCATCGACGTGTTCGACTACGCCCGCAACGCGAGGGAGAAGTGGGTACGCATCTGGGTGCTCCGCGAGTCGAAGTTGCCGCTGAAGATGCACCTTTACTATCCCGGCAGCGACGAGTTCATGCTCGTCACGTTCGACTACTCCGATCCGCAGCCGGATGCGTTCTTCGACGCCGAAGCTTTTGCCAGGCAAGCGAGCAAGCTCCAGGGCGAGGACCCGTACCGAGCGTACAGCATCGGCTCCGCGCCCGTCGCCGGCACCCGCCCGCGCGCGGCCGACCAGATCCACGCGATCGAGGGCGGCTACCGTGCGCCGAAGGTGCGGCGTGTGCTGTCAAACGAACTCGGCGACATCGTCGTCGTCACCGACAACCCGACCAACCGCACGCCGACAGGTGCCCATCCGGGCCAGCAGGGTTATCAGCGCGTCACCGACACGTGGGGCAACCGGTACGTTTCCTTCGACGGCCAGTCGGGTACCCGCCAGGAAGACGATCGGCGCACATGCCTCATGCCGATCCCGCCTTTCAAACGCGGAACCGATCCGCGGCGGCTCATACTCACGTGGGTGATTGACGCCGGCAGCAAGGAGACGACGTTCGGACCGGACACGATCGACGTTTCCGACCCGTCAGCGGCGGGCAAGCCGCAGGATTGGCCGAAGGATCTGGCGGCGCAGAAGCACGCTGCCTGGCGAGGCTTCATCCAGCGTTTCGGCACGCTCGCGCAGCAGCTCGCGGAGATCGACGGCATCCTGATCGGCAACCCGCAGGACCTGTCGACGCTGTCGTGGAAGCTCCAACTGCTCCGCGAGCACGGCCGAGAGGTGGAAGCGTGGATCCTGTTCGAAACCGACATGCGCGACAGGATCTTCTCCGACCCGAAAGTGCTGAACGAGCGATACGTGGAGGCATCGCAGTACCTGTTGTACCTCGCTGATGAGGGGCGAGACGAGGAGTTGAAGCGGTTGTCGGATGTCTCGCGGAAGGCGATGGAGGCGGCACGCGCGGTGAAGGACCCGCGCGGAGCGTCGAAGGTCTACAACCTGAAGCGCGCCGAGCACAACCCGCTCTACACCGCCGCGCACGTGATCGACTGGCGCGAGGCATACAAGGATGGTCCGCGGGTGGTCCGTACCGTGGCGGGGCGGGATGGCCTGGTCTTCATCGAGCTTCAGGTTCCCAAGCCCCCCGACGGATGGGCCTCCAACGGCTGGGACGGCAGCGCGCCGATGGGCTGGTTCTGGCAACCGACGTTTGGCGACGCGTGGCACGTGCAGGCGCGCCTGGTCAGGCAAGAGCAGGGGACGTTGCGGATCGTGCTGCGCGGCGACGGAAAGCAGGTCGCGCTCAGCGGGGAGGCGAGCCTCGCGTCGGACAACTACGGCAGCAGCAAGCCGAAGCGCCACGATGCGCGAATCCAATGGCAGCGGACGATCGATGTCCCCGCGCCCACGGTCGAGAGCGTCAAGGTGTTCTGGATCGCCGAGAACGGCGGCAAGGCGGACGGCTGGCGGCCGGACCCACCGCCCGCGGGGAACGCGGCGCCCGTCGCGAAACCCGACGGGCCGCACGAGTGGATGAACGCGGCGGCGAAGCTGCGCGACGACGGCAAGTTCGCCGCCGCACTGGAACTCTACGGCAAAGCGCTGGCCGCGCCGCACGGCGCGTGGCCGACGTGGTACACGCAGGGCGTGGGACTCGTTCAGTTGGTCGAGCAGTCGAAGTGGCAGATCCGGGTCGCGCAGGCGCAGTGCCTGGCGGAACTGGGTCGATTCGACGACGCCCGCCGCGTCGCGGCCGAGCTGTGGGCGATGCTGCCACAGAAGCCCGATCTCACCGACCCGGTGCAAGGCCACATCGCCGCCGAAGCGGTGGCGGCGGAGCTGCACGTCCCGCGCGTCATGCTCGGGCGCGGCGACGCCAAGGGCGCCGTCGTGGAGTTGGAACGCATCGCGCAGCGCCGGCCGAATCTCCCCGACTTCCCGGAAGCGACGGTCATGGTCGATCGCGGCCCCGCCAAGTTCGGCTGGGATCCGCGCTCGAAGCAGAAAGACGCGTGGCGCGAGTTTGATTCGGTGTGGTGGGATGTGCGGGACGCGGCAAAGTGAAGCGTGAAGACGTGAAACGTGAAACGTGAAGAAGGCGTTTCTTCTCACGTTTCACGTCTTCACGTTTCACGTTGCACGTTTCAGAATCACCACTTCGGCTGCTGCTGCGTCAGGCAGTGGATCGCGCCTAACCCCCAGATCAGCTCCGTGCAGTCGATGCCGATCACTTTGTGCTTCGGCAGGTGTGACTGAAGGATTTCGATCGCCTTGCGATCGTTGCGCTTGTCGCGATACGTCGGCACGAGCAGGGCCCCGTTGACGAAGTAGAAGTTCACGTACGTCGCCGGCAATCGCTGGCCGTCGTGCGTGACGGGGCGGGGCATGGGGATCTCGATGATCTCGAACGGCCGGCCGTCCTGGTCGCGGATACGATCGAGCTGCCTGCGCGCGGACTTGAGCACCTTGTAGTTCGCGTCCTTCGGATCGTCCTCCATCGCGATGACCACCTGCGTCGGGCTGATGAACCGCGCGAGGTCGTCGATGTGGCCGTCGGTATCGTCGCCCTCGATGCCGCCAGTGAGCCAGGCGATGTGCTTTTGGCCGTAGTAGTCCTTCAGGTACTGCTCGATCTGCGCTTTCGAGAGGTTCGGATTGCGGTTCTTGTTGAGCAGGCAGTCGGTGGTCGTGAGCACGGTCCCGGCACCGTTGAACTCGACGCTCCCGCCCTCCATGACGACCATGTCTTCCGTGGCTTGGGCGTCTCGCCCGAGCTCGTTCTCTGATGCAT
>JBAUGM010000276.1:0-1772 GCA_049679725.1 Tepidisphaeraceae bacterium | reverse complement strand
AGAGGACGCAGAGGTAGGAGGAGAAGCATGCATGTGGCACGGGCCAGTCGCCCGTGCCACAACCAAAGCTCCTGCTTTCTCTTCCTACCCCTGCGTCCTCTGCGCCTCTGCGTTCGTCTTCCCGCATTTGGTGATTTCATTCCACGAGCAGGACGCTCGTGTGTAGTAAGAGCGGAGGCTCTGCCGCGATGTCCATCTACCAGCACGGTCCTCGCCCCGAAGATCAGCTTCTCAATCGCCGCCAACTGCTCCGCAAGTGCGGCATGGGGATGGGGGGGTTGGCGCTGGCGGGCATCATGTCGCAGGCGGGCCTCGCGACGTCGCCCTCGATCGCCTCGGCCGGCGCGATCAACCCGCTCACGCCGAAGCTGCCGCCGCTGGCCGCCAAGGCCAAGCGCGTCATCCACCTGTTCATGAACGGCGGCCCGTCGCAGGTCGACACGTTCGATCCCAAGCCCATGCTCACGAAGCACGCCGGCAAGGCGCTGCCGATGGATTACCTCGCGACCGAGCGCAAGACCGGCGCCGCGCTCGCGTCGCCGTTCAAGTTCCAGAAGTATGGCAAGAGCGGGATCGAGGTCTCCGACCTGTTCCCCAACGTCGCGCAGTCCATCGACGACATCTGCGTCATCCGCTCGATGAACGCCGACGTGCCCAACCACGAGCCGTCGCTCCTGCTGATGAACTGCGGCGAAGCGCGCCTCGTCCGCCCGAGCATGGGCTCGTGGCTGACCTACGGCCTGGGCAGCGAGAACCAGAACCTCCCCGGCTTCGTCGTCCTCTGCCCCGGCGGGTACCCGATCCAGGAATCGCAGAACTGGCAGAGCGCGTTCCTCCCCGGCTCGTATCAAGGCACGTACGTCGACACGCAGCACACCGAGCTGTCGCGCCTGATCGAGCACGTGAACAACCCCGCCGGCGTGAGCACCGACGAGCAGCGCCGCCAACTCGACCTGCTTCAGCAGCTCAACCGTCGTCATGCTGAGTCGCGGGGGGGTGATGCGCGGCAGCGCGACGGCGGGCGCGACGCGGAGCTGGAATCGCGCATCCAGAGCTTCGAGCTCGCCTACCGCATGCAGATGGACGCCGCCGACGCCTTCGACGTCAGCCGCGAGCCGAAAGCGATCCGCGAGATGTACGGCGTCGATCAGAGCACGCAGGCGCGGCAGATCCTCATCGCCCGCCGCCTGATCGAGCGCGGCGTGCGCTTCGTCCAGGTCTGGCACGGCGCGGGTCAGCCGTGGGACAACCACGACGACATCGAAGTGAACCACCGCGCGTTAGCGAAGCAATGCGACCAGGCGATCGGCGCGCTGCTAAAAGACCTCAAGCAACGCGGCATGCTCGAAGACACGCTCGTCATCTGGGGCGGCGAGTTCGGCCGAACGCCCACCGTCGAACTCCCCCAGGCCGGCGCCAACGCCGGCAAGATCAACGGCCGCGATCACAACCACTACGGCTTCACCATGTGGATGGCCGGCGGGGGAGTCAAAGGCGGGTATGTTCACGGCGCGACCGACGAGTTCGGATTCAAGGCCGTCGACAAGAGCGTTCACGTCCACGACCTGCACGCGACGATCCTGCACCTGATGGGTTTCGATCACGAGACGTTCACGTACCGGTATGCGGGGCGCGATTTCCGTCTCACCGACGTGCACGGGCACGTGGTGAAGGAACTGCTGGCATAGATGAGTGCCGCTCGTTCGTGGCTTGGGCGTCTCGCCCGAGCACTTCGGCGGAGCCGCTCCGCGGGAATGCTCGGGCGGGACGCC
>JBAUGM010000275.1:0-1656 GCA_049679725.1 Tepidisphaeraceae bacterium | reverse complement strand
CATTTCGGATGCGCAGCAAAGGGCGAACACAAGGTTCGCCCCTACAGAAGAGCGGACTGGCGATTGCCCTGCCGCCGACCCCCTTTCCCGCAGGAAAACCGCCAAATGGCACGCTCTTAGACGCATGGCGCGACTCGTATTCGAGATTCGTGCGCTCCCTGTTCAGAGCGCCGGAAGCTTCTGTTTGAGCTTCAGCACCGGCGCAAACAGGTCGCCGAACTTCTTCACGCGTTTGAGCACGTCCGGCGCTTCAAAGACGAGCGACTGCAGCTTGCGCTTCTTCGCTGCCGAGGCCAATTCCTCCCACGTGAGCGGCGTCGAGACCGTCGGCCGCTCGCGGGCGCGGAGGGAGTAGACGCAGCAGGTCGTCTTGTGCTCGTCGTTCTGGCTCCAGTCGACGAAGACCTTTCCGCCGCGCAGGTCCTTCTTCATCGCGCTAGTGACCGACTTCGGATCGTCCTTCTCCAGCACCCGTGCAACCGCGTTCGCGAAACCCTTCGTCTGGTCGAACGTCACCGGCGTGTTCAGCGGCACGTAGATGTGCAGCCCCTTCCCGCCCGAGGTTTTCGCGAAGCTCTCCAACCCGAAGCCGGCGAGCATGTCGCGCATCCGCATGCCGACGCGGATGCAGTCGAGCATGTCGGCGGGCGGACCGGGGTCGAGGTCGAAGACCACGTACGTCGGGCGCGTCACGTCGTCGCCCTTGCTGAGCAGCGTGTGAAACTCGATGGCCGCGAGGTTGGCGAGCCACGCGAGCGTCGCCACATTCTCGACGACGCAGTAGTCGACGCTGCCGCGCTTGCCGCCCTGTGCCTGCGACGTGGCGACCCAATCGGGGTGATAGGACGGGCAGTTCTTCTCGAAGAAGAAGAGCTTGTCGACGCCGTCGGGATAACGCTTGCGCGTGAGCTTCCGCCCCTTCAGATGCGGCAGGATCGTGTCCGCCATGCCGACGTAGTAGGCGATCATCTCGCCCTTGGTGAAGCCGGCCCTGGGGTAGAGGACCTTATTCAGATTCGAGAGCTTCACGTCGATCGAACCGAACCGAGCGACGCCTGAGTTGGCGCCGGCGGGCATCGCCGGCGTGATCTTTGCTTTCTTTGCTTTGTCGTTCATCAGCTTCATGACCCAAGAGCGTGGTTGGCGTGATCATACTTCTGCGAATCCGGTTCCGTCGACTGCGATCCCGTCCCGCGGCGCGAGAACATCCGGTATCGTGCGTCTCAGGATGCACAATGAACGACCCAACGAAGCCCGCCCCTCGGGCGGCGTCTACGAGAGCCCGCGACTGGCCGCGGGCTACGCGTTTGCGCGGCCGCCGGTCCACCCGCTGATCATTCGGTTGATCGCACAACGTCTGGGCGCGCGAGGCCGCCGGTCAGGAAGCATCGCCACAACTGCTTGCCCAGAATCTCGACGCCGCCGAGTTCGCCCAGCGGCAAGAGGCTTCCCAAAAGTTGCAGGAAGCCGGCAAGGCGGTCTTTCCAGAGTTGGAAAAAGCCGCCGAGCAGGGCAGCCGCGAGGCCTCGGGCCGGGCCATCGAAATTCTCCAGCAGCACTTCCAGCGGGGCGACGACGAAACGAAGCAAGCCGCCCGGGCCGCGCTTGAGAGGCTGGCCAAAGGCGGCACTCCGGGGGCGGCGCAACGAGCCAATT
>JBAUGM010000274.1:0-3438 GCA_049679725.1 Tepidisphaeraceae bacterium | reverse complement strand
CCCGCCCCACGGAAAGAATGGATCATCCTTTAGGCACCTTCGCCCAGTCCTTCAGGAAGATCTCGACGGCCGCATCGGTCAGCGGGCGGTCGTAGAGTTGCTTCTTCAGGTCGAAGCCCATCGTGCTGATGTGCGCCCCGATCGTCGCGGCCTGCAAAATGTGCGGCGGGTGCCGCGTCGCCGCGACCGCGATATACTCCCGCTCCCCATGACCCACACACACGCCCGCCGTCTCGTTCTCGCCTGGCTCGTGATCCACCTTTGCGCCAGCGCGATTGCGTCGGCGCAAGATCTCACGGGCCTTTACCTGACGTGGACGCGCGACCCGTCCACCACGATCACCATCAACTGGGTCGACCTCTACCCGAAGAACACGAACACCGTCTACTACCGCGAGAAGAGCGCGGAACAGCAGCAGGATTGGCGCTCCGGCGAGGCGAAGCAGCTCGTCATCGAGCCCTCATCGCTCCAGCGCCGCTACGTCGAGCTCGACGGGCTGAAGCCCGACACGCTCTATGAGTTCGGCATCGGCAAGCGCGTCGAGAAGCCGACCGACGGCTGGACGTTCCGCACGATGCCCGCGGTGCTGAACCGCCCGATCCGCTTCGTCAGCGGCGGGGACATGATGCACTCGCGGGTGATGATCGACGCGATGACCTCGCAAGTCGCGAAACTCGACCCCGACTTCGCCCTGCTTGGCGGCGACCTCGCGTACGAGAACGGCGTCCACGCGACACGGATCGTCGACTGGCTGATCTCCTGGAAGCAGTGCGCGATGACCAAGGATCGGCGGCTCATCCCCATGGTCGTGACCATCGGCAACCATGAAGTCCGCGGGAACTACGACGGCAAGATCCCCGACGACGCCCCGTACTTCTATCGCCTGTTCACGCTACCGGGCGACCGCGCGTACTACGCGCTGGACTTCGGGTCGTACCTCTCGCTCGTCATCCTCGACACCGCGCACACCAACCCGATCGAGGGGCCGCAGACGCAGTGGCTCGCGGATGCGCTGGCGGCGCGGGCGAAGCAGACGTTCCTCTTCGCCTGCTACCACTTCCCCGCCTACGGAACGAGCAAGGCGCCACAGGGCAAGCTGCCGATCGACATCCCGCGCGCCGTGACGATCCGGGAGAACTGGGTGACGCTGTTCGACCGCTTCGGCGTCTCGGCCGTCTTCGAGAACGACCATCACACGTACAAGCGCTCGCACCCGCTGCGCGGTCACCAGCGCGATGATGAGAACGGCATCGTCTACGTCGGCGACGGTTGCTGGGGTGTCATGCCGCGACCGGTGCCGAAGCTGGAGGACGCCTGGTATCTGGCCAAGGCCGCGCCGCGCAACCACGTGTGGATTGTCGACCTCGGCACCGATCACACCGCCACCCTCCGCGCGATGGACCCGACCGGCGAAGTGTTCGACGAGTTTCCGCTGCGCGCCGCGCGGACCAAGCCAGCCCCCCTGGAAAACCGCGCCCCCTGAACAATCACCTTTGGCGAGGCCGCTTCAGGGCTGGGCGCGCGCCTTCCTATACGCATCAGGATTGAAACGTGCGCCCGATGTTTGTCATCCTGAGGTACTCCGAAGGATGACCATTGCGACGGACGTTCGAGAATCGTGCGCTCTCATTCAGATCGCCGCGCCGGCGATCGCGAAGCCGATCATTGCCGCCGCACCAGCGAGCAGCGCGTAGGGGAGCTGCGTGCGCACGTGATCGACGTGGTCGGTCGCGGCGGCCATGGAGGAGATGATCGTCGTGTCGCTGATGGGCGACGCGTGGTCCCCGAACACGCCGCCCGACAGCGCCGCCGCGACGAACGGCGCGGGCGGCAGGTTCAGCGCGACGGCGGCGGGGACGGCGATCGGCAGCATGATCGCGAACGTGCCCCAACTCGTCCCCGTGCAGAATCCGACGATCGACGCGACGAGAAACACCAGCGGCAAGAACACGACGGGCGGCATCGTCCCGGCCGTCAGCTTCGCGATGTACGCGCCGGTGCCGAGGTGATTGGCGACCGCCGCCAGCGCCAGCGCGAGCAGCATCAGGAACGCCAGGCCCACCAATCCGCCCGCACCCTTCAGGCCGATGCGGGTCAGCTTGTCGACAGTGAACGCGCGCTGAACCAGCAGCATGCCCCAGGCCACCGCCAATCCCGCCAGCACCGACCACAGCACGCTCGTCGATCCCGAGCCCCTGCGCATGTCCCCACCGCCCGTGATGAGCAGCGACAGCGGCATCATGAGCACCATCACGCCGATGGGGACCAGCATGTTAAGCGCGCGCGGCGGGATGGAAGTCTCGACCGTCGGCGCGATCACGTCGGGATCGACCATCGGCGTCGCACCGGGCCAGAGCACCTGGCCGCCGCGCGTGCGCGCCTCGGCTTTTCTCATCGGGCCGATGCTCCAGCCCGTGTACGCCACGACGCCGGCGAGGATCGCCGCGCCCCAGGCGTAGAAGTTGAACGGTATGCTGGCGACGAACACCTCCAGCGGATTCTCCACCTTCAGCGATGCGAGGATGCCCAGCACGTACGCGCCCCACGCGTTGAGCGGAATGAGCATGCAGATCGGGGCGGACGTCGAATCGACCAGGTACGCCAGCTTCTCGCGCGACACCTTGTACCGGTCGCAGAGTGGCCGGCCGATCGCGCCGCAGACGAGGATGGTGATCGTCGACTCGATGAAGATGACGACGCCGACGACGTACGTCAGCAGCCGCACGCGCCGGGGCGTGTTGATCCAGTCGCGGCGTTCCAGGTCGTTGACGAACCCGCGCACGCCGCCGGAGGCCTCCACCGTCGCGATCAGCGCGCCGATGACGAGCATGAACAGCAGCATCCGCGCGTTGCCGGCGTCGGACAGCACCGCGACGCACCCGTCGATCGCGGCGGCGAGACCGCTCAGCGGGTTCCAGCCATGGGCGATCGTCCAGCCGAGCCAAACGCCCGCGCCAAGCGAGAGGTACACCTGCCGCGTCGCGATCGCCAGCACGATCGCGACGACGGGCGGAATGACGGCGGTCCAATGCGGTTCGATTCGAATCGTCCTTGCCCGGGGCGGGCGTAGATTGCACCGGAGGCGCGAGAGAATCAATCTCGCAGGGTGGTGTGAGCCACAGAAGAGACGTCATCCTGAGGCGCGTCTTGCGAGCCGAAGGATCTCGGGCTCACGAGCATCCTTCGTCTCCGAGATCCCTCAGGTCGCCAAGGCTCCCATCGGGATGACGTGCAACGGCCTGCGACGGTCATCGAAACGCTGCGTCGTACCGTGCGAGGGGTGCAACTCATCCTTGTGGCCGCGCCGGCTTGTCATCCTGAGAGTTTGTGAACTTTTTCGCGCGACTTTTTCGTTCGAGGGCGCTACAACATCGCCCATGAGCAGCAAGCCTACGGACGTGCGGTTGCGGATGCCAGATCGGAGCCAGATGGCCATGC
>JBAUGM010000273.1:0-5403 GCA_049679725.1 Tepidisphaeraceae bacterium | reverse complement strand
CATTTCGGATGCGCAGCAAAGGGCGAACACAAGGTTCGCCCCTACAGAAGCGCGGACATGCGATTGCCCTGCCCCCGGGTTGCCTCGCCACCGGCGCGGCGTGAGAAACGATCGTCGCGGGCATAGAATTCGCGGCGCGACGGTTAACCTTCACGTAACCTTCACCACGCGATGAACCGCACCGTCCCCCTCGATCCCGAAACGCTGCTCTCCGCGTACGCGCAGGGCGCGTTCCCCATGTCGGACCGGGACGGCATCATCCGATGGTACACCGCCGACCCCCGCGGCGTCATCCCGCTGGGCGAGCGATTCCACGTCTCCGGCACCCTGCGGGCCCTCGTCCGCCAGCGCAGGTTCGACGTCCGCATCAACCACGACTTCGAGTACACCATGCAGCAGTGCGCCGAGCGCCGCGAGGGCGGGACGTGGATCGGCCGGCAGCTCATCCGCGCGTACGCCCGGCTGCACGAACTCGGCTTCGCCCACAGCGTCGAGGCCTACGACATGAACAACCAGCTCGTCGGCGGGCTTTACGGCGTCACCCTCGGCGGCGCGTTTTTCGGCGAGTCCATGTTCCACACCGCGCGCGACGCCAGCAAAGTCGCCCTCGTCCACCTCGTCGACCGCTTGCGCGACCGCGGATTCCTCCTCCTCGACGCGCAAGCCTCCACCCCCCACCTGCAAACCTTCGGCTGCGAGGAAATTTCCGGCGAGGAATATCTCAAACGGCTGCGCGAGGCGATCGGGATGAAGTGTGTTTTTGATGAGTGAAACGTGAAGACGTGAAACGTGAGAAGACGGTCAACTCGTCTCACGTTTTCACGTTTCACGAATCACTTTTCCGCCGGCTCGATCGTCACCGTCAGCCCCTTGCTCTCGAACTGATCCTTGTACAGCTCCGCCCGCTCCTTGTGCGTGACCAGCAGCAGCGCCACGCCGGTGTCGTCGGCTTCCTTCATGCGCAGCTCGGCGTCCTGCTTGTTGAGCGGGGTGAGCTCGACGATCGTGTCGACAACGAAGGGCATGTCGTTCTTGTCATCGTTGTGCAGCAACACCTTCCAGGGCGGAAGCATCTGCGGCGGCCTGTGCTTGGGGTCGGGCTTGGTCTTCTTCTTCGGCTTCGCCGTCGCCGCCCCCGCGGCGCCGGACTTGCCCCCCCCGCCGCCTCCACCGCCGCCCACATCGGTGCCCGGCGCGTCTTTGCGTTTTTCTTCTGGCATGATGGGTCTCACCTTCCGTGCAACGAATCCGCGGCGATTATAGATCGATCCCCGCGCCTTTGGAACCGAAACGCGGGCCGCTGTACAGTCTAATCCCGACCATGCCCCCAACCGCAACCGAGCGCATCATCGCCGGCGCCATGAGCGGCACCAGCGCCGACGGCGTCGACGTCGCCCTCACCGCCGTCACCGGCCGCGGCACGTCGATGACCGCCCAGCTCCTGCACCACCACCACCGCCCCTACGACACCGCGACGCGCGATGAAATTTTTTCCTTCCGCGGCGGCGACGCCAGCGCCAACCTGTCGCGCCTCGCCCAACTCGGCCGCACGATCTCCCTCACCTACGCCGCCGCCATCAACGAATCGCTCACGGCGTCGCGCCTCAGCGCCGCCGATCTCGCCGCCGTCGCCGCGCATGGCCAAACCCTCTACCACGACCCACCGAACACGATCCAGTGGTTCGACCCATCGCTGGTCGCCGCCGAGGTGGGCTGCCCGGTCGTCTCCGACTTCCGCCGCGCCGACCTCGCCGCGGGCGGGCAGGGCGCGCCGCTCGTGCCGTACGCGGATTACATCCTCTTTCGCCATCCGACAAAGAACCGCGTGCTGCTGAACATCGGGGGGATCGCAAATCTGACGCACCTTCCCGCCGGCGCGGGGCTCGATCGCGTCACCGCGTTCGATACCGGCCCCGCCAGTTGCATCAGCGACCACCTCTGTCGCACACACAACCCGGGCGGCCTCGGATACGACGACCACGGCCAACTCGCCGCTCGCGGCGTCGCGAACCAACGCGTCATCGATCGCGTGCTCGCCAACGACTACTTCCACAAACCGCCTCCGAAAAGCACCGACGGGCCCGAGATGATCGCGCTGTTCGAGTCGGCTGTGGACGGCATGTCACTTCCGCTGGATGACCTGCTCGCCACCGCGTGTCTCATCACCGCCAGAAGCATCACTCGCGCCATGCCGGCGCACGATGAGGCATTCGTCGCGGGCGGGGGCGTCTACAACCACCACTTGATGCGACTGTTCATCGACGAGGGACTGAAGTTGCGCGCCCAGGACGAAGCCGGCATCGCCATGGACCCCACGGCCAAGGAAGCCCTCGCCTTCGCCCTCCTCGCCGCCGCCACGCTCGACGGCGAGCCATCGAACGTCCCGAGCGTCACCGGCGCCAAGCGCCCCGTCGTGCTGGGTTCGATCACGCCGAAACCGTGAGGAAAGAAAGACGGAACGCAGAGACGCAGAGCAGCAGAGTTAGGAGGAGGAGGCGAGCAGAACAACATCATGAAATGCGCTTCGTCAAACCATCGCATTTGATTTCTCCTCTTACCTCTGCTTCTCTGTTTCTCTGCGTTCGCCATTCATCCGATCAGTAAAGTCGCGTCACCACCTCCCCCATCGTCCGATTGACAAACCAGTACCGCAGCGCGTCGATCAGGTGATCGTGCTCCCCGTCCTTCACCGGCAGTTCGCTGCCGCCCGGTGCGTAGTGATACGAACGCATCGCCTTGATCAGTCGCTGGCAGCGCGCGTGAATGAACAGCGTCGGCTTGCCGGATGCCGGTTTCAGCGCCGCCCGGATCATCTCCAGCCCGTCGACGATCGCGCTCTTGCGCGTGCGCACGCCGTACCCGCGCGAGCGCAGCAGCTTCACGTTCGACGCCGCCGTCTGTTCGTTGCGCGCGTTGCCCGCGGGATCGCACGCGACGCGCGATGCCTTCCCCCATCGTCGCGCCTCGATGTGCTCGATGTGCTCGTCCATCGTCCGCTGCTCCTGAACGTATTCGTCGACGACGAACACGTCCCCCGTCGCGCCCCCGACGATCCACAGGCACACGAACGGCGCGGCGTATCCGAAGTCGAGAGCGAGCGTGGTTGGCGAGCCCGCTTCAGCGGGCGGGGCGTTTCCCTCGTCGAACGGCGCGCCCCCGCCCGCTAAAGCGGGACTCGCCAACTCGTCGCGCACGACGTGAACATTCTCATCAAACGTCCGAAACACGCACCCCTTCTGGCTCGGGCGCTTGCACAGCATCTCCGCCTCCCACGTTTCCACGCTGACGCGGCGTTTGATGTTGATCGCGTCGTCGATCGAGAAGAACCCGTCGCACGCCGTCTTCGCGACGCCCCCGCAATCGTCGTGCAAATCGCACGACCCACACTCCCGCTCGTCCGGACACCGCTCCAGCACGTCGAGAATGCACCACTGCACGAGACGAACCCCGCCCGGCGTCGCCTTCGCCTGGTCGACGATCTTCGCCATCAGCCCGTACGGTTTGTGGAACGTGCTCATCGCCTCGATCGACGCGTGGACGGGGTTGCCCTTCCCGTCGGTCATCGATCGCGTCACCAGCTGCGCCGCCTCCCAGATCTCGCGATCGAACAGCTCGACCTCGTCGCAGCGCAGCCGCTGCACGCGCAATCCGCGCACCGCGCGCTCGCTCTGCGTGAGCACCGCCGCGCTCGAGCCGTTGGTGATCGTCACGCTGTGTCGCCCACCCTCCCCGTGCTTCACGAGCATCTCTTTCGCGCACGTGCGCAGGTCCGGTTCGAGGTGTTCCCACATGCGCAGGCTCTGCGCCAGCGACCCGCCGATGATCCGCGTGCTGATGCCCGGTTTGTGCAGGAGGTCGAGCAGCGTGGCGATCGCGCCCAGGCGCGTCTTCCCCCCGCCGCGCGGCGCCCAGACGATCAGGTCCTTCGCCGGCTCGAAGTACGCCGCCTTGAGGTAGTCGAACGGCGCATCGTGGTGCGGGCAGACCGCTTTCGTCGGCACGCGGATGGCGCAGTAGATCTCGATCCACAGGCGCAGTTCCGCGTCGGTCTCGCAGCGCTTCAACGCGCGCAGGAGGAACGCGTTGCGCCTCAGTTGCGTTTGCTCGGATGTCGTGGTCATGGTGATGCCCCTTTCGCGGGTGTGTGTGTCTTCTCTTCTCTTGCTCCCTCTCCCCGTACGCGGGGAGAGGGCAGGGGGGGTGGGGGAGAGGGGGCAGAGCAGACGCCGTTTTCGAACGCTCGACGCTTGCTCCGCCGCACCCCCCTCTCCCCAGCCCTCTCCCCGAGTACGGGGTGAGGGAGCCAGACGCCGCGCCCGGCGGGTTGCGCTCACGCGCGTCTTACTTCGGCGTTCGACGTTCGATGTTCGGCGTTCGCATCTGAATTAGGACGAATGCCGAACATCGAACATCGAACGCCGAACATCGAATGAAAGCCGCGCACGCCCCTCTCTTCTCTTGCCCCCTCTCCCCGTACGCGGGGAGAGGGTGGGGGAGAGGGGCGAGCGGCGCGGCGAACCAAACACCAGCCGCTCCAACATCGTGCGCGGATCTGCGAATCGACCGGTCCTCGACGTCGCGCGCACCTTGCCCCTCTCCCCCGCCCTCTCCCCGGCGTACCGGGGAGAGGGAGAGCGGGTTCTCAATCTCCGCGCGCGTCAGTCCGTGTGCACGTAATGCCCCTCCTCATCCTGATCCACCTCCCCGCGCGCCGCCCGCTCCTCTTCCGCCCGGATGCGCGCCAGCAGCGCCGCCGCCCGTTGCGGCGTGTGGCTCGGGTGGTACCCGATCGTCAAATCCTCCAGCTTCGGCTTCCTCAACTCGCGCAGCGCCGCCGCCGCCTCGCGACGCATCTGCGGGTTCTGCACGATGGCGAGGAACATGCGCAGCGCGTTCGCGCACGCCTGCGCCTCCACCGAGGTGAGGTTGCCGGCGGTGTCGCCCACGCGACTGCCGTACGCCGCATCTCCCAGCCGCTTCGCCGCGACCACCGCGCCGCGGAACAGGTCCTGCTCCAGCCGGAAGCGCATCCGCCCCCGCATGTCCTCGATCGCCTTCTTGAACGCCGCGCTGTCCAGCCAGTCATCCAGCCGATCCATCGGGATCCGGTGATCCTCGAAGATGCGGTCGACCGTCTTCTCGCCCTTCTCCAGGTCATCGAGCAATCGCTTCTGCTTCGCACTGATTCGCTTCGTCGCCATGGCTGTGCCTCCGGTGGGTGGTGTGTGTGTCGTGTGAGGGGGAATGGGGTTGATATAAGGGGGACACTGCTCCTTTTCGGGCGCTGCGGTGGGATTCACGCGTGCGGCGGGTTCGCTTCCTCGACCTCCTTTCCGCGCTGCTCGCACCGCTCACCGGCGCCGACGTCACCTGCGTTCAACGCATCTGCGACCACGGCCAGGC
>JBAUGM010000272.1:0-2917 GCA_049679725.1 Tepidisphaeraceae bacterium | reverse complement strand
CCAGATGCCCGTCACGCGGTCGATCCCGCGCGGCTTGGCCCACTCGGCCAGCTCCTGAAGCGCCTCGATGCGGATCGTCTCGTTCGCCTCGTCCCGCGCCGCGAACGCCGCGACGGCCTCGGCGGCTTGCGGCGTACCGATGCGGAAGTTCGCGTGCACGACGCGGTGCGCCAGCGGCTGGCTCATGCCCTTCGTCTCGATCAATGCCGCCAACTGCGGCTGCGCCCCTTCGATCGGGCAATCGTTGATCGCGCGCGCGGCCTCCAGAACGATCTTCGGATCGGAATCGGTCAGGAGCCTGGCGATCTCCGCGTTGCGGTTGTGCCGCATCGCGAGCAACACGCCCATCCGCGCCGCGGGGGATGGATGATCGGCCGCTGCAACAAGGGCGCTCGTTTCGCCGATGTACGCGAGTCCCATTGCGGCCCCGTGACGGAGGAAGGCGTCCTTGTTGTCGGTTTCTGCAAGGAGCGACAAGAGCGGCTGCACCGCGCTCGTGTTGGCGTATCGGCCGACGTTTAGCGCCGCGAAGTAGCGGACGCGCGCACTCGGATCCTTCAGCAACTTGAGCATCGGATCATAAGCGCCGCCGACCTGCGACTCGCCGAGCATCCTCACCGCCTGCGCGCGAATCTCCGCGTCCTCGTCAGCCATGAGCGGAAGCAGTGGCGTGAGCGCGTCCAACATCTGACGCCGGGACGAGTGCGCCATTTGCCCCAGCGCCCACATCGCGTGGATGCGCGCCAATTGGTGTGTGCCGCCCGTCGCCAGCGTCGCCAGCGCCTTGCTCGACTTCTCGCCGCGATTCGCCAGCTCGAACTGCACCGCCTGCCGCACGCGCTGGTCGGCGTGCGCGAGCAGGCCGATCAGCTCGACCTCGTCGCGCTTCGCCATGCCCTCTTTGATCAGCCGCTTCGTCTCCAGCACGATCGAGCTCGTCGCCGCCGCCGGGTCGAAGACGCGGATGATCCGGCCCTTGTGCTGCTTGGAGAAATTGCCCATCCAGTCGGTGATGTACGCCCCGCCGTCGATGCCGAACTCGACGTCGGTCGGGACGGCGCCCTTGACGAAGTCGTGCAGGTCGACGAGCTCGAAGCTCGCGCCCTTCGGCTTCATCGCAAACGAATGCACGCTGCTGCGCGGGCCGGCCTGGAAATCGGTGAGGAAGAAGTGCCCGCGGTAGCGCTCGGGCAAGCCGGTGCCGGGGTAGTAGGTGCAGCCGCTGGGTCCCTGGGCCACATGCGCGATCGGCGGGATGACGTAGGCGGCGTTGTCCGGGCCTTCCAGCGCCGTCAGTTTTTCCGCCAGCCACGGGCCGGTGGGCTTGGGGGTCTTGATGTGCTGGTAGCCGATGCGCCAGCCGGTGTCGCCGCCTTCGACGATGTAGACCCAGCGCGCGGGATCGCCGTGGTCGCAGTTGTTGTCGCCGGTGAAGAGGTTGCCGTAGTCGTCGAAGACGAGCTTCTGCGGATTGCGCAGGCCGGTGGCGAACACTTCGAGGTTCGAGCCGTCGGGATCGCAGCGCAGGACGGAGCCTTCGTCCGGCAGGTCGATGAGTTTGCCTTCCTTGGTCTTCACGTGCAGGCCGCGGTCGCCCATCGACATGTAGAGTTTGCCGTCCGGCCCGAAGCGCAGGCCGTGCAGGTCATGGCCGAGGAGGGAGTAGCGCACGCCGAAGCCGCCGTGGATCTTTTCGCGGACGTCGGCCTTGTTGTCGCCGTTGGTGTCTTTGAGTTTCCAGAGGAAGGGGATGTTGGCGAAGTAGACGTCATCGCCGCGGACGAGCACGCCGGAGGCGACGCCGTCCATCGGGTCCTTGAAGCTGTCGTCGTAGATGGTGGAGCGGTCAGCCTTGCCGTCGCCGTCGGTGTCTTCGATGAGGCGGAGCCGGTCCGGCCACTCCATGAGCGACGAGAGATCGCCCTCGTTCCACTTCTTGGTGATCTCGAGGCGCTGCTCGACGGTCTTGCTGGCGAGGTCGTCGTCGAGCAGATGGTAGCGGTGGCGGATGTCATAGACACCGTGGCCCGGCGTCGTGCCGCCCTCGAAGCGGAATGTTTCGACGACCCAGAACCGGCCCTTCTCATCGGTGCACATCGCGACGGGGTTCGCCAGTTGCGGCTCGGCGGCAAAAATCTCGGCGGACAAGCCCGGCGCAAGCTTGAAGCGCGCGAGCGCCTTCGTCGCCGCCTGGAACGCGGGCGCGACGTCCGGCACGACCAGCGGCGACGTGCCATCCGACGGTGGCGGATCGCCCTTCTTGCTCGTCACCGGGACGGCGACGGCGACGACGGACAACGTGACCAGAATCAGCGTGATCGACGCGAGGTGGAAGCGACACGTCATGAGATGGGGAATGGTAGCGGCGGACGCGGTCATCTCAACACCGCCGCCGTTGGAAATGGCGCCTCGCATGCCGTGAAATGGCGGCATCAGATGAGCAACGATCCTTCGTCCAGCCAGCCGCGTTTCGTTGCCATGATCGTTCGTTCCGCCGATGTTCAGATCCTGATCTCCGGCGCTTTCCGCTCCTTCCGCTCCTTCGGCTCCGGCGGGATCGGCTCGGCGCCGAGGCGGGTCACCCCATCCGTCATCCAGCAGTCCTCAAAATCCCCCTCGGCTTGCCGCGAGAGGACCCACAGGAACGCCGCCGGCTCGCCACGCTCGTCCGTCACCGTCACGAGTTGCTCGGCGTAATCCCCCTCTACGCGGATCGGCGCGTACTCGATCTTCGCGTAATCCAGCAGCGGCTTGTACAGCGGCGTTTTCACCATCGGCACGAAGCGCGCCAGCGGGCCGGTGATCTGCTTGTTGCCGGGCGAGGCAAAGGCGAACGCCGTCGTGATGCCCGCGTCGGCGGCGGGCGTGTCGTTATGACCCATCGCCTCGGTCACCAGCCGCACGACCTCCTCCGGCT
>JBAUGM010000271.1:0-16618 GCA_049679725.1 Tepidisphaeraceae bacterium | reverse complement strand
CGCCCGAGCTTTGCGGCGGAGCCCTCCGCGGGAATGCTCGGGCGAGACGCCCAAGCCACGAATCAAGACTTCTCAGACACGCTCTGAGCGACTCCGAAGGGTCTCTGGGTCACGATTGCGCCGCGCGCTACTTAAGCAGCGCCTCGTGAAACACCCGCAGGCGCACTTCCTGGTGCTCGTAGGGCACTTCGTGCTTGTGGTACGGGTAGATCTCCATCTGCTTCTCCGCCGAGATGTGATTGTAGACGGCGAAGATCGTGCTCGGCGGGCAGATGTCGTCCCAGAGACAGTTGCTGATGACCGTCCGGCACTTGATCCACGGGGCGAGGTTCAGGTTGTCGAAGTACGACAGCGTGCGCATCGCCTGCTCTTCCATGTGCGGGAAGGATTTGAAGAACACCGGGATCTCCGGGTACGGCCCGGCGGGCGAGATCGCGATGGCGCGCTTGTAGTCGCACAGGAACGGGATGTCCGGCGTCGCCACGGTGATCGGTCGCGGCGAGAGCGCGGCGACGGCAAGGCTGATCCCGCCGCCCTGGCTCGTGCCCATGACGGCCAGGCGATCGGATGCCACCTCCTCGCGATTCGCAAGCAACTCCAGCGCGCGGACGGCATCGGCGTAGACGTAGCGATAGTAGTACGCCTCCGGATCGCGGATGCCTTGCGTCATCCACCCGCTCGCGTGTCCCTCCGGATACGTCCCCATGTCCTGCGACTGCCCGTTCTGTCCGCGGCAATCCATGCTCAGGACGCACATGCCCTGTGCCGCGAGCGCGAGCAAGTCGTACGGGCGCGCGCCCCGACCGCTGTAGCCGTGATAGGCGCAGACGCCGGGAAACTTCCCGCGCGCATCCGGGCGCACGTACCACCCCGCGAGGCGCCCGCCCTTGTAACCGTCAAAGCGCACGGCGTAGCACTGCAATCCGCGCGCGGGCAGGTTGTACGGGATCAGCTCCGCGTTGAGCGGCTGATCGACCGCGTCCGCGACGGTCTTGCGCCAGAACGGCTCGAAGTCGGACGCGCGATACAGCGGCGGACGGTACTGCCGCAGTTGCTCGAGCGGCATGTCGATGGATGGCATGCGAGGGAGCATATCGGTGCGAACCGGGCAGTCAAAATCCGTCCGAAGGCGCGCGCGTCCTACTCCCTCTTCCCGGTACTCCGGGGAGAGGGCAGGGGAGAGGGGCGAGCGGCGCGAGACTTTTAGCACCGGTCGCGCCGCCAACACGTGTCGCAGACTTCTTGGCCCACGAAAGCTTGAGCAGCGGCCGGTTCACCGACGCCTCGCGCGCCTTGCCCCTCTCCCCTGCCCTCTCCCCCGGATTACCGTGAGAGAGGGAGGCGCCCGCGCTACGTTTCAAGCGACCTGCGCGCTGTGGTATCGTTGGCGTCATGCAGATCCGCCCGGCAATCGCGAAGGACCTCGATCAGCTGCCGGACATCGACGGCACGGTCGAGTCGTCGCGCTACCTGCACCTCGAGCAGGCCGCGGGCGAAGGGTTGGCGGCGTCGTGGTCACTGGAGGAGCGGCCGCTGCGGCAGAAGCTGATCGATCCCAACCGGCTCACCGATGAGACGACGTTTCTCCTGAAGCAGATCGTGAGCGGGGCCGATGAAGGAATGGTGCTCGTCGCGGAGCACGACGAGGCGATCGTCGCCGTCCTCGCGGCGCACGCGCGGCCACAGCGGCAGACCCTGCACATCGTCGACCTGCGCATCGACTACGAGCAGCGACGCCAGGGCATCGGCACCGCGATGCTCTACCAGCTCATCGGCGAGGCGCGCGAGCTGGGACTTCGGGCCGTCAGCGCCGAGACGCGGACCAATAACCTGCCCGCCAACCAGCTCCTGGCCAAGTGCGGCTTCGAGCTATCGGGCGTGGACACGCGGCGGCATTCGAACCACGACGTGGTCAAGGAAGCCGCGACGCTCTTCTGGTACGCGGCGCTGGATTAGTCGCGGGAACGAGCCACACGTCATCCTGAGTTGTCAGGTGGCTGCGTCACACCCGCGAAGGATGAAAACGGCGACGCCCGCGATCGGACGAATTCAACGCAAAGAGCGCAAAGTCCGCAAAGGGCGCAAAGAAGAATCGAAGATGTTTCTCTTCTTTGCGGTCTCTGCCATCTTTGCGATCTTTGCGTGGGCATTTTCAGAGCAGGTACTCCGAAGGATGACAATCTGAAGAACTCAGTGATGGACGAATCAACAAAGAGCCCGATCGCCGCGCCACAGCCCCCCGCCAACGCGCCCGGCCCCTCCCAGCGCGTCGCCGAGCAGATTGAAGACGTCCCCGCCGTCGACGGCGCGGAGGTGATGCACGGGCTCACCCCCCAGCAGGCCGCCGACGTCGCGGAGTACCTCGACCCCAACACCGCCGCCGACGTTCTGGCGGAGATGGACGCCCAGGACGCGGCCCACGTCATCGAGGACATGGAGACGCCCGAGGCGTCGATGGTCCTCGCCGCCATGGACCCGGACGACCGGGTCGACATCCTCGATCACGTCAGCGAGAAGCTGCATGACGAGCTCGTCGCCGAGCTCGGCGCCGAGGACCGCGAGGAAGTCCGCCAGCTCGAAAAGTACCCGCCCGATACGGCCGGGGGGATCATGACGACGGACGTCACGAGCCTGTATGAGTACATTTCCGTCGACGACGCCGTCCACCTGCTCCGCAAGCTCAGCGAAGAGCTCGAGCAGATGTTCTACGTGTACGTCATCGACCGGAGGCAGCACCTGGTCGGCGTGCTGTCGATGCGCGACCTGATCCTCGCGGCGCCCCAGCGCCGGCTGCGCGACATCATGATCCCCAACGTCCGGTCCGTGCCGGCGACGATGGACCAGGAAGAGGTCGCGAACCTCATGCGCCGCTACGGGTACCTGGCGATGCCCGTGGTGGACGAGCAGAACCGGCTCGTCGGGCTGATCACACACGACGACGTGCTCGAAGTCTTCCAGGAGGAGGCACAGGAGGACTTCCTGAAGCTCTTCGGCGCCGGCGCCGAGGAGAAGCTGACCAGTCCGTGGCAATTCAGTTTCAAGAAGCGCGTCTGGTGGCTGCTCGTGAATCTCGGCACCGCTTTCGCGGCCGCGGCGGTCGTGGGTCTTTTTGAGGGCACGATCGAGAAGCTCGCCATCCTCGCCGCCTACATGCCGATCGTCGCTGGAATGGGCGGCAACGCGTCGGCGCAGGCAATGGCCGTCGCCATCCGCGGCATCGCGCTGGGCGAGGTCGACCGAAAGTTGCTCGGGAGAATCCTCTATCGCGAGGCGATCGTCGGGCTGTTGACCGGCATCGTCATCGGCGTGACGACGTGCGTCATCGCGTGGATCTTCCAGTCGGACCAGAAGCTGATGTTCGGACTCGTCGTCGGGGCGGCGCTGGTGATCAACCACACGATGGCGTGTGTGACCGGCGTCACCGTGCCGTTCGTCATGAAGGCGATGGGATTCGACCCGGCGCAGTCCGCGACGATCTTCGCCACGACGGTGACCGACATCGTGGGCTTCTTCTGCCTGCTGGGGCTGGCGTGGAAGTTCCTGGCGTGACGAAGGAAAAACCCGAATAACGAAACCAGAATGACGAACAAATGACCAAGCCCGAATGACGAAGGACGTTGCCTTCCTCGTTCGGGCTTTGGTCATTCGTCATTCATTCGCCATTCTGGTTTCGTCATTCGGACTTCCGCGCACGCGGCTTATCCCGCTTTGCGCGCCCCGATCCCTGCGGCCTTGGCCAGGGCCGCGGCCTTGTCGGTCTTTTCCCAACTGAAGCTGCCGTTGTTGCCCGGAATCCGGCCGAAGTGGCCGTGGCGGGCAGTTTCCTTGTAGATCGGCTTGAGCAGGTCCAGGTGCTTGATGATGCCGCGCGGCGTGAGCGAGAACGTCTGCTTCACGAGCTCGGCGATCTGGTCTTCGGGGATCACGGCGGTGCTCTCGGTGCTCACCGTCACGCTCACCGGATTGGCGACGCCGATCGCGTACGCGAGCTGCACTTCCGCGTTCTCCGCGAGACCCGCAGCCACGATGTTCTTCGCGATGTAGCGGGCCATGTAGCACGCGCTGCGGTCGACTTTCGATGGGTCCTTGCCGGAAAACGCCCCGCCGCCGTGCGCGCCGCGGCCGCCGTAGCTGTCGACGATGATCTTCCGGCCAGTCAGACCGGTATCCCCGTGCGGGCCGCCCACGACGAACTTACCCGTCGGGTTGATGTGGAACACGATGTCTTCGTTCCACAGCTTCCTGGGGATGGTCGGGCGGATGACGTTCTCGATGATGAGCTGCTTGGCCTTCTTCGAAAACTCATCGTTCTTGTCGAGCACGCTCGTGTCATGCTGGGTCGAGATGACGACGGTGTGGACGCGCACGGGGCGCTCGCCGACGTACTCGATCGTGACCTGGCTCTTGCCGTCGGGGCGGAGCCACGGGAGCTTCTTGTTCTGGCGCACCTTCGCGAGCTGCTCGACGAGGCGATGGGCGAGGTGGATCGGCAGCGGCATGAGCACGTCGGTCTCGCGCGTCGCGTAGCCGAACATGAGGCCCTGGTCGCCGGCGCCCTGTTCCTTCTCGTTGTCCTCGGCCTTGTCGACGCCGCGGGCGATGTCGGGGGATTGCGAGTGGATGGCGGAGAGCACGCCGCAGGAGTCGGCGTCGAAGCCGATGTCGGGGTGCGTGTAGCCGATCTCCTTGATCGTGTCGCGCGCGATCTGCGAGGCGTCGACGTATGCCTCGGTCGTCACCTCGCCGGCGAGGACCACCTGGCCGGTCGTCACAAGCGTTTCGCAGGCGACGCGGCTCCTGGGATCCTGCTTGAGGATGGCGTCGAGGATCGCATCGGAGATCTGGTCGGCCACCTTATCGGGATGGCCCATGGTGACGGATTCGCTGGTGAACAGATGCGTGCTGCGGCGGAATTGCGGAGACACGATTTCAACTCCTTCAGACGGCGTACAGGTTCGATAAACGTCAGGCAAGAACGACCATCGCCCGGGAAAACCGGGGCGGCACTGTACAGAACGGGGGTCGGGGCGGCAAGGGAGCGTTTCCCACCTTCCCGCAGGCGCTTCCGCACGCTCACCGCAGGCTTCCGCCAGCGGCTATTAGCTGTCGCACCACGGACAGTCCGTTCGAGGTCCGGCAGGTCCTAGCCGCTGGCGGGAGCCTGCGGTCGAACGCGCCGTCACTTCTTCGGCTGCGAGATCCGGTCCGCGGGCTTGCGCTCTTCCTCACGTTTCTTCCCACCCAGGATGTTTTCGAGCAACCCACCGAGCGGGTCTTCCTTCGCCGGCTGGGTCGTCGACCCGCCTCGGGATGACTGCCCGCCCGCGCGGTCCAGGACGTTGCCGAGCAGCGCCTTCTTGCCCGCCTCGATCGCCAGGTTCTGTACGACGACGTCGAGGTTCCACTTCGGCGCGGTCGTCGTCCCGGTGATCGGAACCGTGATCTCGTCCGGCAGGTACCTGCGCAGGTTGTCGTCGAACTTCATCATCGCCGTCGGGATCTTCAGGTTCAGCGGCAGCAGCGCCTGGTCCGCCAGGCGCACCTTGCCGTCGAAGTGCAGGCCGAGCTTGTCGATCATGAAGACCATGTCCTGGTTCAGGATGCCGTTCTCGATTGAGAGCTGCGCGTCGCGGATATTGGCCTGGACGGACTTCTCGTTGAACGCGTTGGGCTTCAGCCTGGTGACGAGGTTATTGAGGAACTTGTTCCCGATGTTCACCTCGCGGATGGACAGGATCAGGTTGGCCTTGCCGTCGTTCCGCATCGTGATCAGGTCGCCCAATGGGACGTTCGTCACCTCGGCGACGGTCAGGTCGATCAGCCCCCTCGCCTCCTCGGGGTCGACGAACGCCGGGTTGATGAACTTGCCGAGGATGTTGTCCGCGAACAGCGGGTTCATGCTCACCTCGGAGAGCAGACGGTGCTTCTTGCCGATCGACAGGCGCGGCTGTTCGTAACCCAGGTTGACGACGACGCCGCCGAGGTTGAGCGTCCCGCCGTTGCATTTGGCGGGCGGTGGGAGGCGCTTTTCCTTCGGTCGGTCGGCGTAGACCGTCGCCAACTCGCCGCCCGGCTTCAGCGCGATCGGCAGCTCCAGTTCCTCGATGTCCAGACCGAGGTAGCTGAACTTCTGAATCGCCAGCCCGCCCGACGCCGTGAGCGTCTTCACCGCTTCGTGGAACGGCAGGTCGGCAGGGTAACTGCCGCCGATCAGGAACGTCCGCGTCGCCTGCCCGGCGATGACCAGGTCCTTATAGTCCTCCGGCGTCTCCGAAATCAGCGGCCTGATGACCGGCCAGAGCTTGGCGAGATCGTACGTGATGTCCGCCCGCACGTTGTCGAGCTGCCGAGCCTTCTCCCAGTCGCTCAGTCCGCCCGTGATCGCCAGCTTCAGCGCGCCGCTGCTGGGCATGTCGAGCGTGAGCGTCTTGATGGCGGCCTTCTTCGCAGCCGTGTCGATCGTGACGTCCTGCGTGAGGTCGAGCTGCTTCTCCGTGAACGACGGCTTGTCCGACCCCTGCTGATAGACCACGAAGTCGGTTGCGCGCACATTCCCCGTGAGCTGGATCGGCCCGCCCGCGCTGCTGACGCGCTGCGTCATCGCGAGCTGCCCGCCGTACGGATAGCCCGTCCCGGGGGCTTGGCCACCGAGCGCTTCGAGCAGGCGGGAGATCTCCTCGATCTTCCCGTCAACTTTCAGGGCCCCCTTCGCGCTGGCGTTGGTGTCGAGGTTGCTGATGACCAGCGGCTCCTCGAGCCTCGCGTTCGCGACGGCGAGGTCACCGGTAAGTTTCGACACGGTGATCTGCCGGATCACATCGGTCGCATCGAGCGACGCGGCGAGGTTGATCAGCATGTCGCGCGGCGACTTGAACGAGCCCGGCCCCTTCGCGAACGCAAGGTTGCTGATTCGCGCTTCGCTCAGGTCGATGTTCGTCTTGTCCCCCGCGCGAGCGACTTTCATCGTCACCTTCGCGGAACCTCCAGTGATGTTGAGCGGCGCCTCGTTGGCGAGCCCCGCTTCAGCGGGCGGGGTGGCAGCCGGTTGCGTCGCGGGCGACAGCGCACTGTACAACGTGTACGCCTTCGACAAGCTCGCAACATCCGCCGACACGTCGGCGTTCCGCACCATCTCCCACACCGCCGGCTGCGTCGTCGCGCCGCTGCTTCCGACCTGCTTCTGGAGTTGGAGCTGCAAGTTTTCGACCGCCGCCGTCACGAAGCTGCTGACGACGTTCAACTTGCCGCTCACCGCGCTTCCATCCGCGGGCGAGGTCAGCGTCATGACCGTCTGAATCGTCTCGTCGCGGATCGGCTCAGCCCACGTCGTGAGCGTCAGGTTCTTCACGTCGACCCCGCCGGCGATGTTCGTCTCCTTGTCGGTTGCGGTGAGCTTGACGCGCGCCCCGAGCAGGCCGGACTGGAGGTCCATGCTCCCGTCCGGCTGCTTCTCGATCAGCGGACTGCCGAACGCCGCGGCAACCTGATTGACCCCAACGAGGTCGGCGATCAACACGAGCGACCCGTTCCCCTGCACCGTCCCGCCCGGCGGGATGCGGACGACCAGGTCCCCATCGTCCGATTTCGTGAGGCTGAACAGCTTGCGGTCCTCGACGAGCGCCAGCTTCGACACCTTCGCCGCGAACGTCTCACCGCCCACGTCGAACGTACCGGCGGCGTCGACGCGGATCGTGCGATCATCGATCGGCGTGGTTTGCTTGCCAGCCTCCGACTTCTGCATCGTAACGTTCGCGACAACGAGCGAGAGCGGCGCATCGGGCGCGATCGAGAACACCTTGCCGTCGTACGACCCGGCCATCGCGTTGTTGAGCGCGATCCGCCCCGCCGTCGGCTCCAGGCCGTTCTCGTCGAGCGCCTGAAGGAACGTGCGGAACTCATTCCGCGCCGCCGGAATGTCCACGTTCAGCTTCGTCAGCTCAAACGCCGGCGCGGTGACGACCGTCGCGTCGCCCTCGGTCTTCATCACCAGGTCGGCGGAAGCTTCGAGGTCGATCGTCGGCTTCTGCGGGTTGTTCGTTTGGAGCGTGACGACGAGCCCCTTCACGCCCTCGATGAAGCTCTGCGTGCCGCGCTGAACGCCGCCGGTGACGCCCAGCTTCATCCATGGCTCGCGCAGCATGGGCCTTGCCGGCTGGGTCGTCGTCGCGGGCTCGACGATGCTCAGGTTGTCGAGCTGAAGGTCGAAGTTCGTCGCGACGAGGCTGTTCTCCTTCGTCAGGTCGCCGTTGGTCTTGAGCGTGAACGTGCCGGTGCCGGTCTCGACCGGATCGAGGGCGTCGGTGAACTGCCCGGCCTGCTCGCGCAGCTTCTGGAGGTCGACGTTGCCGGCGACGGTGAGCCTGGCGAGCGACTCGCCTTCGCCCTTGGGAATCTCGATCGTCGCAAAGCCGCTGGTGAGTTGGAGCAGGAGGTTGCGGAGATCGGTTCCGCCGTGCGAGGTGGCGCCGGCGGTCAGGTGGACGGGGTCGAGCGGGCGCAGCGGCGCGGCGTCTTTCGTGCCCTTCACGTTCTTCAGGTCGAGCGTGGAGACGAAGGTGGCCGCTTCCTTCGAGAGCGTGACGTTCACGACTTCGCTCAGGTCGCCTTCGGTGAGCTTCACGCCCGCCGCGAGCTGAAGCGTGTTCGGGAGCTGGTTCGCAAGGTCGGCGAGCCTGGGGATCTTCACGTCGACGGCGAGCGTGCCATCGCGCCCCGGCGGCTTTTGCGCGGCGGCGTTCTGGATCGCATCCAGCGGCGCGTCGGCCGACACGACGACGGAGCCCTGGTCGAAGTGGACGCCGGTGTTCGACGCCTTCACCCGTGTGACGCCGCCGTCGATCGTGCTGGTGACTTGCACGGGGATGCGCAGCACGCTCGTCTTGAACGTGTCGCCCTTCAGCATCTCGCCGCCGAAGGCGAAGTTGTCGATCTTGATCTCGCCGCTGGCGGAGACGTCGGTGCTCGGCGCGCCCTTCACCGCGAGCGATCCGTTCGCCACGCCGGCGAGCGTCGCATCCACCCTCGCCATCTGAAGGATCGGCTCCAGCGCCGCGAAATCGACGTCGGCGAGCGCGAGCTTCTGGTCCGCCGTCATCTGCTCGACGGCGAGTTTGTTGTTCTCGATCACATCGACGCTGCCCGCGAGCGAGATCGTCCCCGTCTTCCCCTCCGCCGACGAGAACGCGAGCTTGATGTCGTTGCTGATCGGCCCGTTCGAGTCCGGCACGTCGACAATGATGTCGCTCGGCTTGATCACCATCAGCGCCGGCCCCCCACCGGCCTTGAAGATCGAGCCGCGCAGCTCCTTGATCGTCACCTTCCCGCTGAAGTGCGGCAGTTCACCGGTCTCTTCCTCCGGCTTCGGCTCACGCGGCTTGCTCGGGTCCTCTTTGACGAGCTTCTCGAGGTTCGTCCTTCCCTCATCGTCGATCTCGAGCTTCACGAGGTCCGGCTTGTCGATCAGCACGTCGCCCAGCGCATAGTTCCCCCTGGCCGCGTTGATGAGGCTCATCGGCACGCGCACGCGCGAGACGGTGAGCACGGTGATGCCCTGCGCGTCGAGCACCTTCACGCCGTCGATGTCGATGCCGCTCGCCCAGCCGATCGACCAGTCGTTGACCTGCACCTTGCCGTTGAGGTTCTCGTTGACCTTGTTGACGACGAACGACTTGACCGGCCCCGTGCTGGCGATGGTCGGGAGGAATACGATCAAGAGGATGAGGACGAGCAGCAGCGCGCCGATGACCTTCAGCCACGTGCGTTTCTTCTTCTTCGGGACGGGCGACGCCTCGGGCGCCGGCGACGACGGGTCGGATGGTTGATCGGACGATTCGGCTGCCATGGGAGTGTCCTGTGAACCTGGTTGAAGTCTATCGCTTATGACACGGTAGCGCCCGCCGGGTTGTCAATCACCTGTAAATCCGCGAGCGAACTCGTTACCTTGGCCGCCCAATGAGCAAGACCTCGCGCAAGAAAGCCCTGATCACCGGCATCACCGGGCAGGACGGTTCGTACCTGGCTGAGCTGCTGCTGGGCAAGGGTTACGACGTGCACGGCATCGTCCGTCGAAGCAGTTCGTTCAACACCGATCGCATCGAGCACCTCTACCGCGACCCGCATGACCCCGATGCGCGCCTGTTCCTTCACTACGGCGACCTCGTCGACGGCACCGGTCTGCGCGAGGTCCTCACGCGCGTGCAGCCAGACGAGGTGTACAACCTGGGCGCGCAGTCGCATGTGCGCGTCAGCTTCGACCAGCCCGTTTACACGGTGCAGACCGACGCGCTGGGCACGATCAACCTGCTCGAAGCCATCCGCGACACCGGCCTGCCCACGCGCTTCTACCAGGCGAGCAGCAGCGAAATGTTCGGCAAGGTCATCGAGACGCCGCAGACGGAGAAAACACCCTTCCACCCGCGCAGCCCCTACGCGTGCGCCAAGGTCTACAGCTACTGGCAGGTCGTGAACTACCGCGAGTCGTACAACATGTACGCCTGCAACGGCATCCTTTTCAACCACGAGAGCCCGCGCCGCGGCGAGACGTTCGTCACGCGCAAGATCACCCGCGCCGCCACGCGCATCAAGGAAGGACTCCAGGAGAAGCTGTTCCTCGGCAACCTCGACGCCAAGCGCGACTGGGGCTTCGCCGGGGATTACGTCGAAGCGATGTGGCTCATGCTGCAGCAGGATACGGCGGACGATTTTGTCGTCGCGACCGGCGAAACCCACAGCGTGCGCGAGTTCCTCGACGAAGTCTTCGGCCAGCTCGGCCTCGACTGGAATAAGCACGTCGAGGTCGACCCGCGCTACTTCCGCCCGGCGGAGGTGGACCTCTTGCTGGGTGATGCGAACAAGGCGCGCAAGGCGCTGAAGTGGGAGCCGAAGATCACCTTCAAGGCGCTGGCTAAGATGATGACCGAGTCCGATCTGAAGATCGCCAAACGCGAAAAGCTGATCGCGGAGCAGGGCAGCTAATCGCCCACGAATCTCACGAATCAGCACGAATGGAATGACGTGTTCGGATTCGTGGGGATTCGTGTGGATTCGTGGGCAAATCGTCCAATGAGCATTTCCAAGTCCGACAAGATCGTCATCACCGGCGGGGCCGGTTTCCTCGGTTCGTTCGTCCTGGCGCGCCTGAAAAACGCGGGCTACTCGAACCTGATCGTCCCGCGGCGGAAGGACTACGACCTGACGCACGAGGCCGACGTCGTGCGCCTCTACGCGGACGCCAGGCCCGACGTCGTCCTGCACATGGCCGCGGAGGTCGGCGGCATCGGCGCAAACCGCGACAACCCCGGCCGATACTTCTTCGCCAACATGGCCATGGGGCTGCACCTTGTCGAAGGCGCGCGACAGAACGGTTTGAAAAAGTTCGTCCAGATCGGAACGATCTGCGCCTACCCGAAGTTCACGCCGGTCCCGTTCAAAGAGTCCGACCTCTGGAACGGCTACCCGGAAGAGACCAACGCCCCCTACGGCGTCGCCAAGAAGGCGCTATTGACGATGTGCCAGGGCTACCGCCAGCAGTACGGCCTCAACGCCGTCTACGTCCTGCCCGTCAACCTGTACGGCCCGGGCGACAACTTCGACCTGCACACGAGCCACGTCATCCCCGCCCTGATCCGCAAGTGCATCGAAGCGCGGCGCCGCGGCGACAAGGAAATCGTCGCCTGGGGCACCGGCTCCGCCAGCCGCGAGTTTCTTTACGCCGACGATTGCGCCGAAGGCATCCTCGCGGCCATGGAGCACTACGACTCGCCCGAGCCGATCAACCTCGGCACGAACCGCGAGATCACGATCCGCGACCTGACCAACCTCGTCGCCAAGCTCGCGCGCTTCGAAGGCAAGATCACCTGGGACACCACCAAGCCCGACGGCCAACCGCGCCGCTGCCTCGACGTATCGCGCGCCAAGCAGGAGCTCGGCTTCGTCGCGAAGACGAGCCTGGAAGACGGGCTGGCGAAGACGATCGAGTGGTACGAACGCGCGAACCCGAACTAGGACAACACGCGCCCCACATTTAGCCCCGCCGCTTGCGGCGGGTGTCGAGCGCGCGTCGTCACCGCGCAGGTTCGACCTTCAGCGCACCCCGACAAAGCCTCGCAAGCGAGGCCGAGTCGAACGCGAAGATGGCGCCCGCACGCGCGCCTTCTACGCGATCGCAACCCGGCGCGCCAGCGCCTGATCGTGCAGTTTCACCGCGATCTTTCGGCACAGCGTTCGGAACGCGTCGCGGCAATCCGCGCTGCGCGAGCCGATCTTGAAATCGCCTGCCGCGTCGTGCACGGTCGCGCGGACGTCGTAGAGACGCCCTTGTCGCCGCAGCTTGATCGTCAGGAAGAAATCCCCAATCCGTTTCCCCAGGTGCATCGGCCGCTTCAGCCAGGCCATGAGTTGCCTGCGTTGTGACGGCTTGAGCAGGACGTTACCGGCATCGAGCTTAACCATTAGGCATCCTCCAATGGTGTGAGGCAGGTCAAAACCCTCCGAGACGAACAGAGCAATCAGCGTGCCGCCGCGGCGAGGTGGGACGCGCGTGTCCGTGCGTCGGTGCATGGCGAGAACAGTGAGACAGCGATCGGCGGCAAACTAGACGCCCGTACGGACACACGATACCCTACGCCCCCGAAACGTGAAAGGAGAAACGCATGGCCAAGCCCCGGCGGCGCCGCAAGGTCGGCAGCAAGAAGCGCAAAGCCCGTCGTGACCGACGGAAGCGATAGTTATCGGATGTCGAAGAAGTGAAACGTGAAGACGTGAAACGTGATGAAGTGTCGCGTTCTCACGTCTTCACGTTTCACGTTTCATGAGCCCACCCCATGTTTGCCGACCGACTGCTCGACGCCATCGCCGAAAAATCCAGCCCGATCTGCGTCGGGATCGACCCCATCTTCGACATGCTGCCCGATGAAGTGGCGGGCTCACCCGCCGAACGCGACGCCAACGACGTCGAGGCGTCCGTCGACGCGATCTTCGAGTTCACGATCCAGGTCCTGCAAATCGTCGCACCGCACGTCCCGTGCGTGAAGTTCCAGTCGGCCTACTTCGAGAAGTACCTGTGGGAGGGCGTCGAGGCGTACTACAGCCTCATCCACGAGGCGAAAGCGCTCGACCTGCTCGTCATCGGTGACGTCAAGCGCGGCGACATCGGCGCGACGTCCAGCGCGTACGCGAGCGCTCACTTGGCCGACCTGCCTTTCGACCTGCCCGATGCGGATGCGCCCGATGCCATCACCGTCAACCCGATGCTCGGCCTGGACACGCTCGAGCCGTTCACGAAGGTGGCGAAGGACGAGGGCAAGGGGCTGTTCGTCCTCGTCCGGACGAGCAACCCGGGATCGGCCCAGTTTCAGGACGCCACGCTCGCGGATGGTCGAACGTGGAGCGAGATGCTCGCTGATTCACTTGCGCCCGTGGCCGCGAGCGAAGGTTTGGTCGGCCATAGCGGCTACAGCGCGCTCGGCGCGGTGGTCGGCGCGACCCAGCCGCAGACGATGCACAGCCTGCGCAAGCGGCTGCCGCAGTCGATCTTCCTTCTCCCCGGCTACGGCACGCAGGGCGCGACGGCCGACATGACCCGCGCCGCCTTCGACGAGCGCGGCCAGGGCGCGATCGTCAGCGCCAGTCGCAGCATCCTCTACGCCCACCGCGACGCGAAGTACGCTGCATCAGGTGACTGGCGCAAGTCGGTGGAGGCGACCACGGTGGCGATGAAGGAAGACTTGGCACGCATCCGTTGAGAACCTCGGCCGCTGGACATCGCGTAGCATGACTCGTGTTTCGCCCGTTGACGCTGATCGCCGCGCTGTGCGTTGCGCTGCTGATCTATCTCGCGGTCGTCGCCTTGGTTGTTCAGCGGATCAATCGAATGATCCATGTGACCGTCGGAGTCAGCGCCGGCCACCGGTCGACGCCGACCATTCGGGTCGAGGACGGGCAGGTGCACTTCCTCGGCCGCGCCATTCCCCTGATCGCCGTCATCAGCACCACCGCGATCCCGCCGGTGTGGTGGCTTGCCGCGACGATCTACGACTCCAAGCTCCGCCGCACTCGGGAACAGTTCGGCCAGTGCCTCCAGTGCGGTCAGACAATTTCCGGCAAGCGCGGCCGCTGCCCGCGCTGCGGCGAGCGATTTGAGCGGAGCCGGAATGCGTCCTGCCGATAACATCTTCGTGACGATGCAGCATCAACAGCAGGACATTCGCGGCAAGGGCGTAACGGTGGCCGGGCTCGGCCGGTTCGGTGGGAACATCGCGGCGAGCCGCTGGCTCGTCGAGCAAGGTGCGACCGTCACCGTGACCGACTCCGCATCGGCCGAGAAGCTCGATGATTCGATCGCGCAGCTCGTCGACCTCCCGATCACGTACCACCTCGGCGGCCACGTCGACGAGGATTTCACGAAGGCCGACCTGGTCGTCGCATCGCCGGCGATTCCGACGACGAACAAGTATCTGCAGCTCGCCAGGGACGCCGGCGTCCCCGTTACGACGGAGATCCGCCTTTTCGTCGAGCGCTGCCCCGCGATCATGCTCGGCGTCACCGGGACGAAGGGGAAGAGCACCACCACCGCCCTGCTCGGCGAGATGCTCAAGACGCGGCACACGACCTGGGTCGGCGGGAACATCGGCATTTCGCTGCTGTTCGACTTGCCGAAGATGAAGAAGACCGACGTCGTCCTGCTCGAGCTGTCGAGCTACATGCTCGAGCATCTGGGCGCGACGAAATGGTCGCCGCACGTGGCGCTGATCACCATGATCACGGCAGATCACCTCGAGTGGCACGGGTCGTTCGAGAAGTACATCCGCGCGAAGGCGAACATCCTCGCGTACCAGAAGTCGACGGATTACGCCGTCATGCCCGAAGACGATCGGCCGGCGTTGACGATGACGGACATGACGCAGGGCCGCGTCGTGCTCTTCGGGATGAAGGGTCGGCGGCGCTTCGAGCTGGCGCTGCCGGGCGAGCACAACCAGCTCAACGCGCAGGGCGCCTTCGCGGCGGCGCAGGTCATGGGCGTCACGTGGGATGACGCGCAACGCGCCATCCGCGCGTTCCCCGGACTCCCCCACCGCCTCCAGCTCGTCCACGAGGAAAAGGGCGTCCGCTACTTCAACGACTCGATCGCCACCATCCCCGAGGCGGCCGTCAAAGGGCTCGACTCGTTCCCGCGCGGCAAGGTCATTCAGATCGTGGGCGGCTACGACAAGCACCTGGACATGACGGCGATGACGAGCGCGCTGGCCGAACGTGCCAAAGCGATCCTCTGCATTGGAAGTCTCGGACCCGAGCTCGCGAGGCAGACGCGCGCCGCGGGCGCGAAGGACGTCCACGAGTGCGGCGACCTCGCGACGGCGCTGTCTCGCGCCAAGCAGATCGCGACGTCCGGCGACGTCGTCCTGCTCAGCACCGGCTGCGCAAGCTACGACCAGTTCACGAATTTCCAGGAGCGCGGTGATACGTTCGCGCGGTTGGCGCGAGAAGGGTGATGTATTTCGCGCCGGAAGCGCGGCGCCGTGCTCTTCGCAGCATGGGTATAGAGCAGGGAAACGTTTGGTGTAGCCGGCGAGCTTGCTCGCCGTGTCAGGGTTCCTACCGCGAGCAAGCTCGTCGGCTACACCGGAAGGCGCGAGGTTTAGCTTCCGCGGTCTCGGCCTCGCCGGCTTCGGATGATGTTCGCCGCCGCAGCGCCAGGTCCGATTCCGTCGGAACCCGCACCTCGCGCACGATGCGCAGCGTCCGCATCCACCAGATCACGATCCAGGAGAAATCGATCTCGTACCACGCGATGCCATGGCGCGCGCTGGTCGGGAAGGCGTGGTGGTTGTTGTGCCAGCCTTCGCCGAGGCTGAAGAAGGCGACGAGCGGGTTGTTGCGGCTCTCGTCGCTGGCGCGGTAGCTGCGGTAGCCGAAGGTGTGGCAGATCGAGTTCACGCTCCACGTCGCGTGCTGCATGACGGCCAGGCGGACGAAGAACCCCCACACGAGCGTTGCGAACGCCCCGCCGATCGTGCCCTTCGCGAGCCAGCCGATCGCGAACGGGATCAACGCCCCGAGGATCACCCAGAGCAGGTACGTGCGGTCGACGAAGCGCGTGAGCGGGTCGGCGGCGAGATCCTTCACGGAGCGGCGCAGGTTCGCGGGCTCCGGCCGGATGAGCCACGCCGTGTGCGCATGCCACAGCCCGGCGAGCGTGCTGCCGTGCTCGTTCGCGTGCGGTGAGTGCGGGTCGCCCTCCATGTCCGAGCGCTGGTGGTGCCTCCGGTGCACCGCCACCCACGAGATGATCGGCCCCTGAAAGCCCGTGCTTCCCGCGATCATCCAGAACGCGCGCACGATCGGGTGCCCGGTGAACGCGCGGTGCGTCGCCATGCGGTGGTAGCCCACCGTGATGCCAAAGCCGGCGATCGCGTACATCAGGATGCACGTGAAAAAGTCCACCAGGCCCGCGGGCTGGTGGAAGAGCCACGCGAAGCCGATCGCCAGCCCGATGAACGGGAGCAGGACGGTCAGCCACATCATCAGCGTCTGGAAGCGCGTCGGCGCTTGATGCGCGGTCGCGTCGTGACCGACCCAGTCGTCGTACGGGGTGGAAAAGTTCATGCTTGTCCGTTGGAAT
>JBAUGM010000270.1:0-5038 GCA_049679725.1 Tepidisphaeraceae bacterium | reverse complement strand
ACGCCCACCTGACCGGCGTCGCGTTCGCCGACACGGCCGTGATGCTGGAGCGCCTCGCCACGCCGCGCGGCCTGGCCGTTCGTCCTGCGTCGTCGCTGATGCCCGTACTGGGCTGAGCGGCCGATCTGCGGTCGTTTGCACCCCCTGTAGGGGTAGTGGGTCAGTTTGGTGGTGACCGCTGAGGTGGTCTACGGTCTCGCCGGTCCGTAGACAAGGTGGCCCCCGCGCTGCGCTAACAGCCGGGGGCCTGGCACCCGGAGGTTGAGTCCGAATGCATGGGAAGGGTACTTCGCGGTCGGCGTTGTCGATCGAGCATGTCTGTCTTGGGAGAGCGGTGCGTGAGCTCCGGGGGCGTCTTGACATCTCTCAGGAGCAGTTCGGGTTCCGGTCGGGGCTGCATCGGAACTACGTCGGTGCGATCGAGCGCGGAGAGATCAACGCGACCTTCAGGACGCTTCTCGCGGTCGCTCACGGCTTGGAGATGCCGCTGTCAGCGATCGTGGAGTTGTACGAGCTGCGGCGTGTCGAGCCGTGAGACGCGGCGTGCTGCACACCACCACGGTCCGGTTCCACGCGGACACATGGGCGACGATTCTGGCCGAGTCGCATCGGCTCGGGATCGCGCATGCGGCGTTCATCCGCTGCGCGGTCTTGCACTACATCGGCTGCACCGTCGCGGCCGAGCGGATCGGCGTGTTGGAGCGTCGCGTGGAAGCGCTGGCGCGGATCGTCGGCGTTCGCCAGCGACGGGTGACCGGTGCCCGCTAGAAGCCCGTACGCGGGCGCGAGCGACCTTCGCGCGCTCGGCCGTGCACTGCGCGACCTCCGCCAGCGGCGCGGGGTTCCGCAGGTGGCGGTCAGCTTCGACACGCGCGTGACGAAGAACTACATCGGCATGACCGAGCGCGGGGACCTGAACCCGTCGTTCCTGACGCTGCTGTGGGTCGTGCGCACGCTCGGCTTCACGCTCGCCGAGCTGGTCGAGGTCTACGACCGGCACCTGGCCGTGATCGACCCCGACGCCGGGCACGACGTGCCCCGGTGCCCGACCCCGGCCGCGCTGGCGCACTGCGCAGGGGTCAGCGCGCGCGAGACTGCCAAGACGCGAGGTAGGATCTGACGATGGACCTGAACCGTCTCGCCGCCAAGATCGTCAAGCAGTCCACGGACCCCGACGCGCGCGACGATGGCAAGGACCCTGACGCGGTTGAGCGCGGCCAGAAGGGCGGACAGACGCGGGCGCAGAGGATGACGGCGGAGCAGCGGTCGGAAGCCGCTAGACGCGCCGCACGGGCGCGCTGGGGCTCACGCTTGCCGTAGCGCCATCCCGATGGTGCGTGGGTCTGATTCCCAGGGCTTCGCGTTCCCGCTGCTCATCGCGCGACGACTGGACCTTGAGTTGCCAGCCACCACCGAGGGGGTGCAGGGATGCCGGCTCCGCATCGCGCTCGTAGATATCCCAAACCTCGGTCATAGGCTCTAGTCTCGCACGAAAGCCTTAAGAGGAACTGAGGGTTGGACGTTTCGCCCATCGCAACGGGCCGCCGGGTGCCAACACCGCCACTGAGATCGTGCCGCCAACCGTCTCAAGTGCCCCCCGCATCCGCTGCCACAGCGCCGTAATGGCTACAAGGCTCTCTGCAACCTCGCAGAGGTCGGGAGGCGGCATCACGTCCAAGGTGTCGAGGATCGGGGAGGTGCGGCGTTGCTCCCATCGATCCCGCGTGTCCTTGAACACCCGGGCGATCTCCTCAGTGTCGAATCCGGCGATCTCCAGCCGCGTATCGAGCATCGCGAGGTACTCGGGGTGGATTCCATTCATGATGGTCATGACGCCATCAGCCTGGGCAAAGGCATGGACGAGGGGGTCATGCGGCCCTTCGCACCCTCCCGAGGATGTCCACCAGTACCGGAGACCTGGCAGACCCACTCCGTCGAAGGTGAACTCGACGTACTTTGGCCAGAAGTCGCCTTCCGGGAAGCCAACAAGCACCAGTCCGCCTTCGCTCGGCGAGGTGATTCCGCTTGGGGTCTGACGCGTGAGCGAGAGCAGGGCAACATCGGTAACCGCACGCGACACAGCGGCTCTGAGTGACAGGCCTGCGAACACCTGCTTACGGATCGCGTTGACGTTCGGACGCGCAGCAGCATGATGCGCTCTCTCAGCGCTCTCGGTGAGGTTTGTTGAGCGCTCTGCAGCGTTCCAGTTAGCGCGCTCGACGGCGAGAATGTCTCTGAGCTGTTGCCCGATCCCGGCGACGACCTTCTCGGGAACGAATTCCTCGTTTGACTCCGCCTCCATTGAGGTTCTGACGAAGCGGTCACGCGCCTCGCTGAGCAGCGCGCTCATAAGCCCAGCGACTCGTGCCTCACGCATCTCCTGCCCATTCGCCGTGATGCGGTCATCGAGACGCTCGGCGAGGAACGCAAGCAGACGCTGGGCTTGCTCGTCTATGTTGGTGTAGGCCAAGTCTCCGAAGCGTTGTCGGAACTCGCTCAACAGCGTTCCCCAGGGAACGCCGATCAGGCTGGCTGAGCCATACACCAGGGCGGCAGTCGGTCTGCTCTCGGAGAGGGGATAGATCTTCTCTACGCCTGTGTAAACCTTTTGTCCCGTGTTGCTTGACACCGTGACAGCGCTATCTGCGGCAAGAACTGCGCACGACGAGGTCAGGATCGTCACCTGGGCAGTCATGAGTTTCTCGCCTCCATCGCGCAGACCGTAACGGGGGCGTGTAGTACATGCGCCAGCAGAGACCGGTGCTGCACCACGAAACAGGAGTTCGATATCGAGCAAGCAACTGTTCCGTCCGACGCTCTACGCATAACGGTCAATATGAACCGGTTGAGCATGAGCAAGCGCGCACAGATCATCGGATGCCTGGTCGAGGGCGTCTCGATCCGAGGCACCGTGCGCATCACCGGGGCGGCGAAGAACACGGTCACGAGATTGCTGGTCGATCTCGGCGCGGCGTGCGCCGAGTACCAGGACGCCACGCTGCGCGAGTTGCCGTGCAGAACGATCGAGTGCGACGAGATCTGGGCCTTTTGCTATTCGAAGCAGAAGAACGTCCCGGAAGAACACAGAGGCACGTTCGGCTACGGCGACGTGTGGACGTGGACGGCGATCTGCGCCGACACCAAGCTCGTCCCCTCCTGGCTGGTCGGCGAGCGGTCGATGGACGACGCCGCCGCGTTCATGCACGACCTTCGCAGCCGTCTTGCGGACCCGCGCGTGCAGATCACCACAGACGGCCTTGCCGCCTATAAGGAGGCCGTCTACGACGCGTTCGGCGAAGAGGTCGACTTCGCGCAGCTCCACAAGGTCTACGGCACCGACCCGAGACTCAGCAACGCCGAGCGGCGCTACAGCCCTGCCGTCCACAACACCACCCACGTCCGCGTGATCTCCGGCGACCCGGACCCCGGCGAGATCAGCACGTCCTACGTCGAGCGGCAGAACCTCACGATGCGGATGGGCATGCGCCGCTTCACCCGCCTCACGAACGGCTTCTCCAAGAAGGTCGAGAACCTCTCGCACGCCGTCAGCGTGCACTACCTCCACTACAACTTCGCGCGCCGTCACCAGACGCTCGGGATGACGCCCGCAATGGCGGCCGGGGTCGCCGACCACAGATGGACGCTCGCGGAGATCGCAGGTCTGCTCGGCTAGCGGGAGGGATACCGCCAGAAAGGACGGGGCCGCCCATTGGGCGGCCCCGTTATTCACTAGGTTGTGGCGGATCTAGATCGCCGCAACCGGTCGCCTTGTGCGGAGCGAACTAGCCACTCAGCGTCAGCAACGCCTCTTGCGAAGGTGTTCGCACCATTGCAAGCCGGATTGCTGCTTGTCAAGGTCGAATGGCGATAGTGCAACACATGCGCTGGCCGCACGATCTCTTCTAATCCCCCCGGCAGGATTCGAACCTGCGACCTCGATCTTCGCAAGAGACGCGCTCTATCCACTGAGCTACGGGGGGACGCTTCCTAGGAAGCGTCCTGAGGTTTAGCGACCCTTGCGACCGAACGCAAGCGTTTTGACCGGCCCCGGCTAGACGGTACAAGCCAAGATGGCGCAATGACGCGCTTAAATCCGGTGCACCATTTTCGCGACACGCGCGCGGAAGCCGCGCGCCACGCTCTTGAGCGGTCAGCCGAGCCCGGACGCTCGGTAGCCGAGTTCTCCGACGACCTTGGCAGCGAAGTCCACACCCGCCTCCCGCAACGCTCCAACGACCCCACGCGCCTTCTCCCGCTCGTACTCGGACGCTTCCTCGTCGTCAGCGAGGCGATCGAGGATCGCGACCAGCAGCTCAGCCGCCCCCGCGTCGGTTCGCGGACCGGGCCACCCCTGCGTCTCCTGCCGGCCCTTCTCGGTGCCCCCAACCGAATCGGGGCCTTCCGGGCTGAAGTAGGCGGTCAGGTAGCCCGCATCCACCAACGCCTCGATGTCGCGCTCCCATCTCGGATCAGCTTGCTCGCGCCCACACGCTCCTGCGAACTCTTGACCATCGAGCGAGCCGCCGTAGCTCTCGCCGATCAGCTCGTAAGCCTTCACGAGGATCGGGCGGATGTCGTCCCACGTTTGCATCGCCCCGACCCTAGTCCACAATCCGGAGTCGCGCGGCCATCCTTGGACGCCGCAGACCGGAACGCGCGAGACCCAGCACAAGCGCCGGGCCTCGCGACATGGAAGCCGAAGCAACCATGCTGGCCCGACGATCCTAACCGTCCCCGGAGTGCACTGACACCCGAAGCGGTTGGGAACCTGACGTTCCCTATCGGCCGATCCAACAGCCCCAGACGCTGCCCACCTCAAACTGACCCACTACCCCTGTAGGGGTGCAAACGACCGCAGCTCGCGTCCCCCGCCGGTCCGCGCGCTGCATCTCGCGCTGTCGCGCCCGCTTGTCGCGTCTCGCCATACTGCGCGGCTGATGGGCCGTTTCAGAGGCAGACGACCGCCCCGCCAGGCGAGACCCGCGACCGAGCAGGCCGTCCCGCCAGCCCGCCTCCCGCTGCGCCTCCGGTTCAGCGC
>JBAUGM010000269.1:0-8838 GCA_049679725.1 Tepidisphaeraceae bacterium | reverse complement strand
CGGCGGAGCCGCTCCGCGGAATCGCTCGGGCGAGACGCCCAAGCCACGAGAAAGACTCTGACCAAAGGACCGCTGCTATGTCGAACGCGCTCATGCCTCTCTTCGCGATCTTCGCCCTCGCGGCCTGCGCGATCGCCGCGTCTCCAGCGACGACCCGCCCCGCCGTCAGCGCGTGGACGATCCGCGGGAACCTCCCGCCCGAGCAGTTCATCATCCAGAGCCATCGCGGCGCGGGCGAGCTGTCGGAGGAGAACACGCCGGAGGCGTTCGAGCTCGGCTGGCGGCTCGGCACGATCCCCGAAGCCGACGTGCGCACGACGAAGGACGGCGTCATCGTCGCATTTCACGACAAGAACTTCGCGCGCGTCGTCAAAGATGCATCCGAGGAGCTGAAGACCAAGGGCGTGGAGCACCTGACGTTCGCCGAGCTGTCGAAGCTCGACGTCGGTTCGTGGAAGGGCGAACAGTTCGCCGGGCGGCGCGTCTCGCGGATGAGCGACATCTTCTCGCTGATGAAGGGCAAACCCGATCGGCGGCTTTACCTCGACATCAAGCTCGTCGACTTCCCGCAACTGGCCGCCGAGGTGAAGTCGGCCGGCGTCGAAGCGCAGGTGATCCTCGCGTCGACGAAGTACGAGCAGATCCGCGAGTGGCGACGGCACATCCCGCAGGGCCAGACGCTGCTGTGGATGGGCGGAACGGAGGAGAAGCTCCGCGGGCGGCTCGAGGAACTCCGCAAAGCCGGATTCGCCGACGTTACGCAGGTGCAGATTCACACGCACCTCAAGGGCGACCCATCGGATGCGAAACGCGATAGCGTCGACCCGTTCAAGGAATCGGACGGATTCCTCATCGAAGCCGGCAACGAGCTGCGGCAGCGTGGAATTCTGTTCCAGACCCTCCCCTACGGCGGGTCGACGAAGGAGATTTACTGGAAGCTGCTGGACCTGGGGTTGATGTCGTTCGCGACCGATCACCCGGATGTGACCCGCGACGCGGTGAAGGCGTATTACGAAGCGAAGTGATTTGTCTTATTCCCTCTCCCCGGTACGCCGGGGAGAGGGTTAGGGGGGTTAGGGAGAGGGGCGAGCGGCGCAGTGCGCCGGGCATGGTCGACGCGCGGTTCGGCGCGGATCGCTGAATCGAACGGTTCTCCGACGTCGCCCGCCGCTTGCCCCTCTCCCCTGCCCTCTCCCCGAGTACGGGGCGAGGGAGAAAAACGTATGGCCGACTCAGATGTCTCTCGACGTTCCATGCTCGAATCCGCCCTCGCGGCGTCGCGGGAGACGCGCGCGGTGGAGATGGGCCGCGGCGCGACGAAGCGCGCGGCGGACGTGTTCCGCGCGCAGTTTGGGAATCGCGACGCGGTGATCGTCTCCGATGCCGAGACGTTCGACGCCGCGGGCCGCGCGACGCAGGACGTGCTCAAGGCCGCCGGTGTGACGACCCATCCGCCGTTCATCTTCGCCGATCCCGATCTGTACGCGCAGTACGACTACGTCGACGAGCTCGGCGAGTGGATGATCGGGCACGATGCGGTGCCGATCGCAGTCGGCTCGGGAACGATCAACGACCTGACGAAGCTCTGCGCGCATCAGTCGGGCCGGGCGTACATGGCCGTCGCAACGGCGGCGTCGATGGACGGGTACACGGCGTTCGGCGCGTCGATCACGAAGGACGGGCTCAAGCAGACGTTCGACTGCCCCGCGCCTGTGGCGGTGGTGGCGGACCTGGACGTCATCGCCGCCGCCCCACCGGAGCTGAACGCGGCGGGCTACGCCGATCTGCTCGCGAAGAACACCGCCGGCGCGGACTGGATCGTCGCCGATGCGCTGAACGTCGAATCGATCGACCCCACCGCGTGGCAACTCGTGCAGGGACGATTGAAGGAGTCCGTCACCGACCCGCGCGGGGTGCGACGCGGAGACATCGAGGCCCTCGCGGATCTCACCGAAGGCCTCATCATGAGCGGCCTGGCGATGCAGTGGACGAGGTCGTCCCGCCCCGCCTCAGGCGCCGAGCACCAGTTCAGTCATCTCTGGGACATGCAACGGTTCGCCAACCACGGCAATGCGCCGTCGCACGGGTTTCAGGTCGGCATCGGCACCCTCGCGGTCGCGCGGCTGTACGAGCAGTTGCTCACGCAATCGCTGGATCGCATTGACGTCGAGCAACTCGCGAGCACCTGGCCGGATGAACCGATCATCGTCGAGCGCGTGCTCCAGGTGTTCGACTCCCCGCGCCTGGCGCGCCTCGCCGCCAAGGAGACGACCGCGAAGAAGCCGGCGTGGAGCTCTCGCCGTCACCACCTGAACCAGATCCGTGATGGATGGACGAAGCTCAAGAAGCGCATCACCGATCACCTGATCCCGTCGGCGGAGATCGAGCAGATGCTCACCGAGGCCGGCGCGCCGGTGCAGAGCGAGCAGGTCGGGATCTCGAAACAGCGGCTGCGCGCGAGCTACCGGCTCGCGTACCACATTCGCCGTCGATATACGGTGCTCGACCTGGCGGAACGGGCGGGCGTGCTCAACGCGTGCGTGGGGCCGTTGTTCAATTGATTGCCTTGCTCCCTCTCCCCGTACGCGGGGAGAGGGCAGGGGAGAGGGGGCAGAGCAGACGCCGCGTTCATTCGGAGCCAGGCTTGCTCCGCCGCCAGCCCCTCTCCCTCACCCTCTCCCCGGGTACGGGGAGAGGGAACCAGAGAAGGAGCCTTTCGCATGGCGGTGATTTCCTACGCAACGCCGGCGCGACTCGTGCGCATCCCCTGGCTGCCGTCGTTCCTGCAACCCGCCCCGGCGGCGGCGGAGGCGATCACCGATCCGGATCGCATCGCGCGAACGTACCGCTTCTGGCGCAGCGACATCCTCCTCTCCACCATCGTCGGCTACGCGATGTTCTACTTCGTGCGCAAGAACCTCTCCGTCGCCATGCCGGTGATGGAGCAGGAGCTGGGCATCACCAAGTCCAGCCTCGGGCTCTTCCTCACGCTGCACGGACTCATCTACGGCCTGAGCAAGTTCGGCAACGGCATCGTCGGCGACCGCGCCAACGCGCGCACGTTCCTCGTGTGCGGGCTCGTGCTGTCCGCGCTGTGCAACATCGCGTTCGGGTTCAGCACGGGCGTCGTCGCGTTCGGCGTGATCTGGATGCTCAACGGATGGTTCCAGGGGATGGGCTTCCCCCCGTGCGCGCGACTGATGACGCACTGGTTTCCGCCCCGGCGACTCGCGACGGTGATGTCGGTGTGGAACGTCTCGCACTCGATCGGCGCGGGCGCGGTCGTCGTCCTCTGCGGCTATCTCGTGTCGCACTTTGGCGACTGGCGGTTGTGCTTCTTCGTGCCGGCGGGGATCGCGATCTTCTTCGCGATCGTGCTGCTGTTCACGCTGCGCGACACGCCGCCGTCGGTTGGATTGCCGGAGGTCGAGGGGACGGAGGACGGAGGAGAAGTCGGGGTTCGGGGTTCGGGTGTCGGGTTTCGGGAGGAGGTAGAAGCCACGCCTTCGTCCTTTCCCGAAACCCGAAACCCGACACCCGAAACCCGATCCGATTCCTTCCGCGACACGCTCGTCCGGCACGTCTTCTCCAACCGCTACATCTGGATCCTCTCCCTCGCCAACTTCTTCGTCTACACGATCCGCTACGCGGTGCTCGACTGGGGGCCGACGCTGCTGAAGGAGGCGAAGGGGATGTCGCTGGCGCACGCGGGGTGGACGGTGGCGGCGTTCGAGCTGGCGGGGATCACGGGAATGCTCATGGGCGGATGGGTGACGGACCGGCTCTTCGGCGGACGCGGGGCGCGAACCTGCCTGTTCTGCATGATCCTCTGCGGGCTCTCCGTGTTCGCCTTCTGGAAGCTGCCGGCCGGCTCATCCCGCGCGATGACGACCGGCATGCTCATGGCGGCGGGGTTCTTCATCTACGCGCCGCAAGCGCTGGTCGGCATCAGCGCCGCCAACCTCGCGACGAAGAAGGCCGCGGCGACGGCGGTAGGACTGACGGGGATCTTCGGCTACGCGAGCTCGATCGTGTCGGGGTGGGGGCTGGGGACGCTCGTCGATCACTACGGCTGGGATCGCGCATTCGTCGCGATGATCGTTGCGGCGGGGATCGGCGCCCTGATCTTCCTGCTCGCGTGGCCGGCAAAGGCGCACGGGTATAAGGCGTCCTGATCGTTGGGTCGTGCGCGAATGCGCTCGATACCACGACACAGTTAGTCTAGCCCGCCACGATTCTCGAACATCCATTCCCAACGTCATCCTGAGGTACCCCGAAGGATCTCTGGCGTTCGACGATCGAGATCCTTCGGAGTACCTCAGGATGACGATGCTCGCGATTCGGCGATTCAATGCTGAACGGTATCAGTCGCCCCCGCGACGGCGTCGGGGGCGCGCATCAAAGCCGTCGCGCACCAGAGCATCGGCGCCTGGCCGTGCATGTCGCCGGTGATGCGCTGGCGGTCGAGGTAGTACTGGCGATCGTTCTTCTTGTTGGTGCCCTGGCAGACCTCGCGGATGTCGCCGTTCGGTTCGAGGTACGTCGTCAGGCCGAGCCATGCTTTGCGCGCCGCGGGGCCGTAAGTCTTCTCCTCGAGCCAGCCGTTCTTCACGCCGGTGATGAAGGCGAACGTGAACATGCCGGTGCAGCTCGTCTCCGGCCAGCTCCCCTTGGGGTCGTCGATGAGCTGATGCCACATGCCGTTCTCGTCCTGGTACTTCAAGAGCGCCTCCATCATGAGCTTGTAGCCCTTCATGATGCGCGGGCGGTCGGGATTGTCCTGCGGGAGCGAGCGGATCAGCTCCGCCATGCCGACCGCCATCCACCCGTCGCCGCGGCCCCAGAAGAAGGGGACGTCGGGGGCGTGGTAGAACAGGCCGTTCTCCTTCTGAAGCTCATCGAGGTAGACGACCATCTCCCTGGCCGCGCGATCGATGTACTTGCGATCGCCTGTCGCGCGGTACGCCTGCGCCTGGGCGGCGGTGATCATGAACATGTCGTCGATCCACATGCGCGTCTGCCAGGTGAGCCCCTTCTTGTGGCTCTCGACCGCCTGCGTCGTCGCGCCGCGCTGGCCGAACGGCTCGCCCCACTGCTTGTCGGCCATCTCCTGACCCATCGCCAGGTAGCGCGCGTCCTTCGTCTGCATGTACAACTCGAGCGGGACGGCGGCGAAGACGGTGTGGTCGACGTGATCGGGAACGGGGATGAAGTGCTTCTCCTCGCCGAACAGCGGCTCGAAGCGCTTGACGAGCTGATCGCGCAGCTGGGCGTTGTTCGTCGCCTTGGCGAAGGTCAGCGCGCCGTACCACGCGCACACTTCCGGGTACGTGATGCGCTGGGGCGGCCCGGGCCGGCCGAAGTTCTGGTGCGGGCTCTCGACGAACCGCTTGGCGACGAGGTTGCCGATCTCCTGCGGGGACTTGCCCGCGGGCCAGGCGCCTTCGAGCGGCTTGGCTTCCTGGCCCATGGTGATCGATGCAATAGACAGAATCAGGCATGCTGCAATCGTTTGCTTTTGCATGTTCATATCTTGACTTCTCCTTCGTCCAAGTCCAGCTTGCTCTCGGAATATTGCACCGCTTGAATGCACGGCGCAAGCGGAGTTACGTCATCCTGAGGCGAGTTTTACGAGCCGAAGGATCTCGGGCTTGAATGCGACTCTCCAACCCGAGATCCCTCAGGTCGCCAAGGCTCCCATCGGGATGACGTACGACGGCTTACGACGACGGCCGATCACTCCTCTTCCGCCTTCGGCTTGTACTGGCTCGCGATCTGCTGCTGCACCTGCGGCGGCACGGGCTCGTAGTGGCTGAACTCCATCACGAAGCTGCCCTGCCCGCCCGTCACGCTCTTGAGCTGTGACTGGTATTGCATGACCTCCGCCAGTGGCGCCTGCGCCTTCACCTGCGCCATCCCGCCGCCCAGAAAGTCCTGGCCCTGGATGCGGCCGCGCTTGCCGGAGAGGTCGCCGGTGATCGTGCCCATCTTATCTTCGGGGACGGTCACTTCCATGTGAACGATCGGCTCGAGCAGGACGGGCCTGGCCTTCATGACCGCGTCCTTGAACGCGTACTTGCCGGCCGTGCGGAAGGCGACTTCCTTGCTGTCGACGGGGTGGTGCTTGCCATCGGTGATGGCGACGCGGATGTCCTGGAGCGGGTACCCGGCGATGACGCCCATGTCCATCAGGTCGTGGATGCCCTTCTCCACCGCCGGGATGAACTGGCCCGGGATGGTGCCGCCGAAAACTTCGTTGACGATCTCCAGCCCGCTGCCGCCGTTGGCCTTGCGGTGCGGGGAGTCGTCTTCGAGCGGTTCGGCACGGAGGAACACCTCGCCGAACTGACCCGCCCCGCCGGTCTGCTTTTTGTGCCGATGGTGGCCGTCGGCGTTGAGCTGGATCGTCTCGCGGTAGGCGATCTTCGGGGGCTTGGTGTCGACGTGCAGCCCGCGGTTGTTCAGCTTCTCCAGCGCGAGGCGCAGGTGCAATTCGCCGATGCCGTTGATGACGACTTCGTGCGTCTGGCGATCCGTGTGCCATTTGAACGTCGGGTCTTCCTCGGCGATTTTTCCCAGCATCACGCTGAGCTTCTGCTCGTCGCCGCGCGCCTTGGGCGTGATGGCCAGCCCGTACATCGGCGTGGGGTACGTGAGCGGGCGCAGGTGAACGCTGTCGAGCGCGTGGTCATCGTGCAGCACGTCGTTCGTGTGGATCTCCTCGATCTTCGCCACCGCGCCGATGTCGCCGGCGATGATCTCGTTGACCTCCTTGTGCTCCTTGCCCTGGAGCTGGAACACGTGGCCAAGCTTCACGGGCTTCTTGTTGTAGCCGATGTAGACCTGCGACTGCCCGGAGCACTTGCCCTGGTGGACGCGGAAGATCGCGAGCTTGCCGACGAACGGGTCGGTCGTGACCTTGAACACGTGCGCCAGCAGCGGCTTGCCCGGGTCGTTCCAGTACGAGAACGGCACCTCCTCCTGCGGGCTGCCTGCCTGGGCGCCGCCGCGATAGCTGAGGAAGGGGCGGAGGTTGCCTTCTTCGGGTGAGGGGAAGTGCTTGGCGATCGCGTCGAGCAGTTCGGGGACGCCCATGCCGGTCTTCGCGTCGGTGAAGAGGATCGGGATCAGGTGGCTCTCGTCCATCGCGCGCTCGAACGGCGCGTGCAGGGCGTTGTAGTCGGGCTCTTCTCCGCCGAGGTACTTCTCCATCAGATTCTCGTCCATCTCGACGATCTGGTCGAGGATGGCGGCGTGGCAGCGCTTGACGGTGTCGAAGTCGGCTTCGCCGGAGCTGCTCAGCAGCGTCTCGACGACCGCCTTGCCCCCGCCGGTGGGGAGGTTGATGGGCAAACACTCGGGGCCGAACGTTTCCTGGAGATTTTGAACGAGCCGCTCGAGGGCGACGTCGGGCGAGTCGCACTTGTTGATGATGATCGCGCGCGGGAGGTTGCGGTCCCTGGCGGCCTCCATCATGCGGCGGGTGACGACCTCGATCCCGCTCTGCGCGTTGACGACGACCGCGACGGTCTCGACCGCCGGCAGGCACGCGATGGCGGCGCCGATGAGGTCGGGGGAGCCGGGGGCGTCGATCAGGTTGATCCGCTTGGCGAGGTGATCGATGTGGAGGATCGCGGAGTAGATCGAGTGCTTGTGCTCTTTCTCTTCCTTCTCGAAATCGCTGAAGCTCGAGCCATCCGTGACGGCGCCCTTTCGGCCGGTCGTGCCGCTGGCGTGCAGCATCGCGTCGGCCAGGGTGGTTTTCCCGCACCCGCCGTGGCCGACGAGAAGGACGTTCCTGATGTCACCTGTGGCGTAGCTGGGCATGGCGTGCACTCCTCTCGCGCGCGGAACTTGAGGAAGGGTCGATGCGTCAGCAGCATAAAAAGGGGTGACCGGTTGCGGCAAGGTAATTTCGGCGACGACCGGTCCCCCCCGGGGCTCAGGATGACAGGTGCGATTGACGTTCGAGGAGTTATTTCCAAAAGCTGTGGACGGGCCGATCGGTTTCTTCGAATCCAAAGCGCGCGTCGATCGAGTCCCGCATGACAATCGATTCGTTGCCCGCTTGACTTGCCAGCAACGTCCGATAACGTGCGACTCCGCCAAAACAGGGGAATCGGGGTGAGATGAGGAAGAAGGGGTTCTTCCCGCCATTCCCGCCCTCTCGGGCTTGGACAGGGGTGACACATGTCAGATTCGCGCCGCTCGCGCTGGGGATTTCTTCGTCCTTCCGTCCGTTCTCACCGCGAACACCTGCTGACCAAGGCGCTCGTCGAGTCGCTGGAAGGCCGCGTGTTGTTTATCGCGTGTTGTTTATGCGGTCGCAGGTCTACGTTGGTGTCGGCAACGTCGAGGGCGACTACGGCGGCGGGAACCCGCCCGTTCACTACGCCTGGTCGCCCACCAAGACCGGGACCGACATCGACTGGGAAACCGGCCTCCCGTACGAGTACGAATACGTCGGCGAATATGAGAACGAGACGGTCACGCTCGACCTGAGCAACCTGCCGAAGCACACGCACCTGGACGTGTGGATTCGCAACGACGCGTTCGGCCCCGCGGCCGGGCCCGTCTCGTCGATGAGCGGCGACGTCGACGGCGCAGCGCTCGTGTTCGGCCCTTCCCGCTACGAATGGGAGGAGTACTGGTACCAGACGGGTGACCCCGTCGAGCACGAGGGCGACGCGGCGACGATCTCGGTGACCGGTGCCGGCTTCGCGCCGGGATGGACGTGGAGGCCGGCGGCCGTGTACGTGGACGCCTACTTCCCGACGGTCGCGCTCACCGGGGGCGGGACGACGTACGAAACCGATGGCGAACCGCTCGAGTTCACCG
>JBAUGM010000268.1:0-2797 GCA_049679725.1 Tepidisphaeraceae bacterium | reverse complement strand
CCGCAGCACCCGGCGGCGAGGCCGCTGCACGGCGGTTGGTCGCGCGCGAGCAAGCCGTCGCGGCGGCGGTTCCGGTAACCCTCCTACCTCCTCTCCCGCTGCGCCGGGGGAGAATTGAGGGTGATTTCGAACATCGAAGGTTTTCGATCAGAATAAGATCGCCGCGGCGATCGTCTGCTATAGTTGATCCGGGCTCCTGTGGAGGTGAACCGATGGCTACAACGGCGCAACCCACCACCGAACTTGCGATGCGCGTTCGTCTCACCCAGAGGGCGAAAGACAAGCTCACCCAGCAGGCGGCGGAAGCCGGTCGCCCGCTCGATGAGGTCGCATCGGAGCTCCTCGAGCAGGCCATGTCTCGTCCCAGCGTCGACGAGCTGCTCGCTCCCTTTCGCAAGCAGGTGGCGGACAGCGGCATGAGCGACGAGGAACTGGACGACTTCTTCCGCGCGCAGTTGGACGCGGTTCGTCGTGAGAATCGCGCGAAGAAGGCGAAGTCGGCATGAGCATCCGCGTCGTTTACGACACGATGCTTTTCGTACAGGCCGCCGCTCGCCCCGACCGGATCCACACGACATTTCGGGCCCTTCTGGATGGCCGAGTGATTTTGTGCGTGAGCCCCGCGCTCGTCGCGGAGATCACGGATGTCCTGGCGCGACCTGCCGTGCGGGCGCGATTTCCTGCGCTTAGCGATCACGTAGTTGAGGTCTTCCTCGCCGACGTTCAGTTGCGGGCCACGACGTTCGACTCTATCCCGGCGGCTTTCACATGGCCGCAGCACCCCGACGACGATCACATCTTCAACCTCGCCATCCACGCCAAGGCGACGCGTCTCGTGACCTGGGAGACGCGGATTCTCAACCTCGCATCGGAAACGACGCCCGCCGCCGATCTGCTCCGCCAAATCGCCCCGGATTTGCGCATCGTTACCCCAAAGATGCTCGCTGAGGAGTTGAGTCAGAGGTAGCGCGAGACCATTTGCGCGTAGCCTTTCGTCCACGAACGGCCGCGGTACCATGTCCCCATGCCCAGCACTGAAGAAGAACTGAAAAAAGCCCTCAAGGCGTTCAAGAAGCGGCTGAAGCTCACGCGGCTCGACGACGATTCGAAGCTCGGGCGCAGCCCGCTGACCGGCGCGAGGACGACGGTCATGTCGATCCAGCCCCCCGCGGGGTTCGGGCGGGAGATTTGGGAGGAGCTGGCGGACAAGGGCTACCTCAAGCGCGACACGAGCGGGTTCTACGAGCTCGTGGAGGGTCGCTGACGATGGGCTCACACCAAGCGCGCGCCCGGATCGCGCCTCATTTAGCGGCGCGTGCGCAGCCTCGCGGGTTGCCTTTGTCGTCGAGCGCGGGAGTGAACCCGCGGTGCTGCGCATGCGCCGCTAAATGGATCGTGGCTGTCGTCTTCGTCGCGCTCGCGTGGTGCACACGCGCCGGCGCAGAGGACAAGCTCGTCACCTTCGCGGACGTCGCGACGGCGCAGGCGCTGAGCGATGCCGATGCAGCGCGGGTCGCGCAGTACGTCGGCGAGCGCCTCCATCAAACGAAATCCGTCACCCCGCTCGCCGCAGTTTTGCAGAACGATGCGGCGCCGCGTGTCGTGTTCGTTTCCGTGAGCGACGGTGAGGAATCGGCTCAGGTCGCGATGTCCGCCGCGCGCGGCGCGGTGAAAGCCGCCGACGGCGCGATCGCGAAGATCGCCAGGCTGCTGCCCGACGTTGCGGAGCGGCGGTGGATCAAGGTCGACGTCGTCAGCCGCGTCGACCCGCTCGCCATCGGCGCGACGAACCTGAAGCTCGGCATCGTTCAGTCGCTCGACGGGCTCGAACTCGCCAGCGGGCTCGCGTTCCTGCCCGAGGAGCTCGTTGGCTGGGACCTCGTCGAGGACGATCGGCTGATCGAGAGCTCTGTCTACAACTACCTCGAATCGCGCCCCGCGCGAGGCGCCGCGCCCGGCGACCATGCGCTGCGCGCTGCGCGCCGCTTCACGTGTACGTCGTTCTTCGTCGAGGACGACAACACCCCCACGCCGCTTTACCGCGGGCACCGTGCCTTCACGTCGGTCACGCCCGACGACCTGGCCAGCGCCGCGAGCGCCGCCGGCGCGTACCTGATCGCGTCCGTGCGCCCCGACGGGCGGTTCGAGTACTCGTACCGCATCGACCGCGATGAGGTGCCGAACGAGTACAACATCGTCCGTCATGCCGGCTCCATCTGGGGGATGCTCCACTTGTATAAGGAGACGCGCGACGAGGAATTGATGGTCGCGATCGATCGGGCGATGCGGTACTTGCTGGCACAGGTGCGCCCGGTGCGGATCGGCGAGGCCGACGTCGTCGGTCTCGCCTTCGACGATGAAGTGAGCCTGGGCGGAAACGCGCTGGCGGCGCTGGCGCTGGGGACGTACGTCGAGGCGACGGGCAAGAAGGAACACCTCCCCATCGTGCGCGCGCTCGGCCGGAGCATCCAGGCGGCGCAGAATGCGAGCGGGCGGTTCATCATCCAGCGGCAACGGTTCTCGACCGGCCAGGTCTTCATGGAAGACGGCCCGTACGCGCCGGGCGAAGGCGTGCTCGCGCTGCTGAAGGTGCACGACGTCGATCCCGATCCCGCGTGGCTCGACGCGGCGCAGCGCGGGGCGAAGTATCTGATCACCGTGCGCGACGGCGGCGTCGAGCCGGCCGAGCTGCCGCACGACCACTGGCTGCTGTATTCGCTGCGCCGGCTGCACGCGAAGCACGCCGACCCGATGTACGTCGAGCACGCCGCGGCCATCTGCCGGGCGATCCTCCTCC
>JBAUGM010000267.1:0-9171 GCA_049679725.1 Tepidisphaeraceae bacterium | reverse complement strand
AGGCTCGCGACGGCGACGGCCAAGGGTGGGGAGAAACGCAGATGAAGTCGAAACGGACAGCGTCAGCGGGACGCGAGACTTCCGCGCGCGTCACGGTTTCCGACGAATCACTGGATCTTGATGTCGTCTCCGGCTCCGCCATCGAGGAAGTCGTTGCCCGGGCCGCCGATCAGCACGTCGGCGCCGTCGCCGCCGAACAGCGTGTCGTTGCCGGCGCCGCCGATGAGGAAGTCATCGCCCCTGCCGCCGTCCGCGACGAAGCGGATGGCATTGGCATTGAGCGCGGACGCGATGACCACGTCCCTGCCCCCGCGTGCCTTCACGTTCAGCGTGTCGGTCGGCTCGGCGCCGCTGATATTGACGGCCGCGGCCAACCCGCTGACGGCGACGACGCCGCCGGCGCTTCCGCCGACGATGATGACATCGCCGCCCTCGCTCCCCTCGACGATCACTTCATCCGCACCGTCGACGGTTCCGGCTGAAGCCTGGAGGTCCACGTTGACCTCCCTGACGTCCGTGCCTTGGAGGTTGTGAATCGTGACGCTGTCGGCGCCGCCCAGGGCGTTGAACAGAATCGCTTCGGTGTCGTTCACATCCATGATGATGCTGCCGAGATCGCGGAAGAAGCGCAGCCGCCCGTTGCGGGCTGAGAGGTCGGCCCGCTCGCTGGCGTTGGCGCCGTTGAAGATCATCAGGTCGGCGCCCGACCCGCCCTCGACGACGTCGGAGCCGTCGCCCCCGTCCCATCGAAAGACGTCGTCGCCGGCGCCCAGCAGCCCAACGTCGATGCCGGCGTTGCCGTCCACGAAGTCGTTTCCGTCGCCGCCGAGCAAGGTGTCGGCGCCGTCGGTGCCGAGGAGCGAATCGTCCCCGGTGCCGCCGTCGATGAACGACGTCAGCGCGGCCAGCCCGTTCCCGCCGAAGAACGAGTCGTCGCCGCCCTTGGCATTCAGGACGAGCCGCTCGCTGCCGCCGATATCGATTGTGAACGGCCCCGGGTCGATGCGCTGGAACAGGATGCGGTCGCCGACACCCAGCACGGAGAAGGACTCGGCCACGTCGCCGCCGTTGACCTCGACGGTGTCGGTGCCATCGCCGCCCTCGTTGAGGTCGGAGCCGTCGCCGGGGTTCCAGACCATGCGGTCGTCGCCCGACTGCCCAAACGCCGAATCGGTGCCGGCGCCGCCGGTGAGCGTGTCGTTTCCACTGCCACCGACGAGGCTGTCATTGCCGCCCTTCCCGAGCAGGAGGTCGTTCCCGCTTCCGCCGTCGAGCGTGTCGGCCCCGGCTCCACTGGTCAGGGTGTCGTTCCCACTGCCACCAGACAGGCTGGCCTTGGGGAGTGCGCCGTTGGTCTCGTCCAGCGTCAGGCGGTCGTTGCCGTCGAGCCCGGAGACGTGAATGGACAGGATGTTCGAGACGGTCGCGGGCGATCCGAGAATCGGGACCGTGCCGTTGTTCACCAGGAGATTGCCGTTGGCGTTGCGCGAGACGGTGATGGCGTTGGCGTTGTTGTCGCCGAGGACGGTGAGCACGCCGCCAGCGGAGGTCGCGGTGACGGCGTACAGCCGGCGCAGTTCGAGCGGCTCGAGGGCGTTGTCGACGGCGCCCCGGAGCGCGCCGGCGGAGGCGATTCGGGCGCGACGCCGCGCCGACGAAGTCAGAATCCGATTTCCCAGATACACGACGAGTCCTTTCCTCCGAAGAGGTCTAGAGATCCGGGCGGCGGAGTTGCCGCTCGCATCAGTGGCGTGCGATCGTGCGCAACAGGCGTTGCGCGCGCGACCGCGACGAGCCTGGCAGCTCGCGAGTAAGATACGTTTATTGTATTTGTGGTATTCACAGTCATACTTTTGCCGGGAATGTCCTCTTTCCCGCCGGGCTTAGGTTTCGTCAGCGTTCATAGGGGGAACCTTCGACGGCGCTTCGCGCGGGCGGGGCGGCGTGATGCCGACGCAAGCGGCCACGACTCCGAACGTCGGTCGCGGGGATGTTGTGGCATTTCATGGCGTTTCGGTCGTCGCATGTCGAACCTCGGGCGACTCTATGCGCGCCCGGACGGATGACAATGTGCCCAAATGGGCACATGCGGCGCGCGCTCGCCTGCAGAATGTTGTATTGGATCGAACGCTTGTCCCGGCCATAACATCCTCGTCCCGAGAGTGGGAACGAGAGGCCGGGATGTTTCGCTCGACGCGGTTCGTTAAACAGACGTGGCCGCGTTTCCGAGATTGGTGGGTGAAGTAACGGAACTACACGCCGACAAGGTTGTCGGCCGCACGCTACTCCGAACGGTTCCTCATCTACAACGATCCGCCCGACCCTGCTATTCCTGAATTTCCTCCCCGCGCGCGGCCAGATCGTTACGATGGTTCGGAGCGTTCAAAGAGAGTCCCGGATCGCGATGATCCGGGATGAGAGGCTTTCGATCGCAGAGCGACGCACTCAATCCAGCCGCCGCATCTTGCCGGACGACGACCAAACGTTGCCCGTTGCCGCTCATCTCACGAAGGAAGGATCCGCGCTTCCAGCAGCGGCGCGGCGTCGTCCAGCGTCGTGTACGCGAGCGCGCCGGCGAAGTGCCGCGCGACGCTTGTTTCGCGCCCGCCCACGCCGAGGAGGCTGTACACCCAACCGCTGCTCGTCAGCGTGCCGCGGTAGCCTTTGTTCACCGTCTTGCTGAAGAAGAAGATGTTCGGGCGGTTCTGCACGTCGTAGACGAGGCTCGTGTACAGCCCCACCTTTCCGGCGGCGATGACGGTTTCGGATTGCCACGTCGAGCCGTTGAACGACGCGAACTTCAGCGCGCTGTTGCCGGAATCGTAGTAGCTGACCGCGGGCCGATATGTGCCGGCGACGGGAAGTGGCGCGAACTGGAGCGACAGGTAACCGCCGCCCTTGCTCGTGTTGTCGTCGATCGTCTGGATCGACCAGCCGACATCGGATTGGACGGCGTACTTGTACGTGCCATCCGTGGAGTTCTCGTACGCGACGGCGACGCGGGATGAGCCGGGCTGGTTCGGGTCGGCCTGCGCCGAGCCGGATCGGCCGGCGTCGCCGGCTCCGTCGATCGTGGTGATGAGCCAGCCGTCGGGGACGGTGGTCGCGTAGCGCAGGTCGCCCTTGGTGCGGTGGTAGTAGGTGATGATCGGGTCGTTCGTGCGGCTGAAGACCAGCGACGGGTAGAGCCCGACGGAGCCCGCGGAGTCGACAGTGCGGATGCGCCAAGCGCCGTTCTCGAGCTTGGCGAACTTCAGGTCGCCGAGGTTCCCGTCGAAGTAGGCGACACCGGGGTTGCCGTTGGCGTCGATGGCGAGCGAGACGTAGACGCCGGCGTCGAGGTTGGGGTCGATCGTCTGGAGGCGCGACCAGTTCTCGTTCTTGTCGCGCACCGTGTACTTGAGGCTGCGCGTGGCGCGATCGAAGTACGCGATGTGCAGGTTGCTTGCGCCGTCCCAGGCGATGTCGTTGGCGGCGCCGCTCGCGCTCGCGAGGTTGCGCGGCGGCGGCTGGAGCGCGGGCGGGATGAACGTGATGTCGCGCGTCTGGCCGTTCTTCGTCAGGCGCAGGACGATAGGTTTGCCTTGCTCGGGCGTCGTGATCCACTCGGCCGTGGTGTCGGGCGGGGTCGCGCTGCCGTAGGCGGTGACGAGGGTGGCGAAGACCTGGAACCTGCCCTCGCCGGTGACGCGGAAGCGGTAGGCCGGCTTCGTTCCGTTGGGCGGCGGACCGTTGGAGACGAACGTCGCGTCGCCGCGGGCGACGGTTTGCCCGCTCCGCAGCAACGGCGCGACCTTGACGTTGCCGCTGGCGTGCTTCGTGCGGAACGAGCCGTCGGATTGAACGCCGGTGACGCTCGACGCATCGCCGGGGAGGTTGAAGGAGACCTGGTAGGTGTGGCGGGCCGTCGCCTCGCCCCAGTCGACGATCAGCGCGGTGCCGTCGTAGTCGTACCAGATGCTCCGGCCGACGACGGGCGCGCCGGCGAGATGGCTGTAGCCGTAGTGATGGGCGGTGACCTGCGCGTGGTCGGCATCGTTGCTCCACTGGTCGACGATCACGTTCGGGTTGCGCGCCCCCTCCAGCGCGAGGTGGCTGGCGCCGTCGACGTTGATCGTGTTGTGTGCGCGCGTGCTGACGATGTACGCGCGGCTGGCGCTGGTGTCGTACTGGAAGAGGCCGGGGTCGGCGATGAGCGGCTTGCCATACCCGAAGAGCTCGAAGTTGAGCAGGTCGAAATGCCCGTGCCCGCCGCCGGTGGGGCCGGCGTCGAACGTGATCTGGCGGGCGTTGGCGCTGGAGCCGGAGCGCATGACGTAGTAGCCGGACTCGGCCATGCCGTAGCTGTTGCCGCGATCGGTCAGTGATGGCGTGACCGGGGACTCGAGAAGGTCTTCGGCGACGTCGGTGCCGAAGAGCCAGACATCGCGCAGGCGCGGCTTGGCCAAGGACCAGCTCTCGGTGTCCAGGATGATGCGCGCCTTGGTGAACATGTGCGCTGCCGTCGCACGGTACGCGTCCGACAGCGCAGCCAGCGCGCCGTTGGGGGAGAGGAGCTGCACGTGCGACTCCATCGCGCTGCGCAGCCGCATCATGCGCTCGGCCGGCCAGGCCTTGGCGTCGCCGCGCACGCGATCGAGCCAGTAGGCTTCGAGCAGGTCGTTGATGGCGTTGATCGCATAGTTGGGGCTCTGCTCGACGTGCCCGCCATCAGCGTGGAGCTGGTTGTCCATCGCGCCGAAGAGGAGCTTTCGCGCGTACTTTTCCCAGTCGCCGGCGCCGGTGAACTCGGGGACGAGCTGCGCGATCTGGAGCAACCCGCTGGCGTGGATGAGCGAGCGGTTGCTGTTCAGCGCGAACGGCGTAACCCGGCGGAGGAAGTCGCCCTGCTCCTGGAGCTTGGCGAGCAGCAGCGTGTTGGCCGCGGGCGTCCAGCCGTTGCTGCTGAGGACCAACTGGTACGTCCAGGCCCAGCTCTGGGCGCGGACGGAGGTGTCGAGCAAGCTCCAGCGCGGCGCGACGCTGCGCCACGTGTTGGGGTCCGCCAGCGCCGGGTTCTGCTGCGACCAGCTCGCCAGCTGCGCGATCAGCTCGTTGACGTACTTCGAATTGCCGGTGATCCGATACGCCTGCGCCAGCTCCGGCCAGAACTCCTGACGGTTGAGCCCCGGGATGAACTCCGGGTTGCTCGTGCCGCCCGGCTGCGCGCTCCAGTTGATCGCGCCGGCGGGAAGCTGGACGTCGTACGCGTCGCTATTGCCCTGCTCGGGGAAACGATGGGCGACGATGTCGTCGGCGTGCTCGATCGTCCGTGCGGTGGCGAGGTTCTCCTTGATGAACGAGACGATCTCGCTGGTGTCCGAAGTCTTCCAGAAGAACGCCTGGCCGGCGCGGGACTTCATGTAGGCGAGCAATCGCTCGTCGAACGCGCCGCTCCGTCCCGCGTCGAGCTGTGCTTGCAGCTCGGCCTTGTTCGGGCCGTTCCAGTGATTGAGCAGCTTTTGACGTGCGCCTTTGGTGAGCAGTGTAGAAGGCGCGGGCGTCGCGGCGGCGTCGAACTCGGCGATGCGCGGCATCGCCGGTGACTCAACCACGGCGGGCACGTTCCCGCTGAGGAAGCGGCGCGATTCGAGGGACTGAAGCTCAAAGAGGGGCGCGTGCCAACGTCGGGGCATGGCGGTACCGATCTCCCGTTATCGGTACGGAGCGGGACGCTGGCGGAGTCGCGCTGTCGTACGGCCGCAAACGACGGATTGTTGGCGCAACCGTCGCGACCCGCCAGCAAATTCCCTCGGAATGCCCAAAAAGAAAGTGCGGGAGCCACGCGGGGAGCACGGAGGACGCCGTGTGTGCCATGTGACTCAGTTCAGAATCGCGGCGGCGCGCCCGGCGCCAAACCCGCAAGCGGGGGTTGTGCGGGCTCGATCGGAAAGGCACTCTCAATACGCGGCCTGTTGGCGAAGACGGCGGCGACCAGCAACCCCATCCCCAGCGCGCGGAGCAGGGTCGAGGCGAAGCCGACGACCATCATCGCCTGCGCGAGGTTCGACGCCGGCGCCGCGCCGCGGTTGCTGATGAAGTAACCCTGCAGGGCGGCCGATCCGACGTGCGTGATGAGCATCAGCGCCAACCCCGCCGTCGCCAGCCCGGCCGCCCGGGGGGCGCGACGCCAGCACAGCAGCGCCCACACGATCCCGCCGATGTAGACGAGCAACATCGGCAACGACGTAGCCAGTTGGCCCACGATGATCATGAACGTCGACGATAGGTTCATTCGTCCCTCCGCGCGCGGCGCCCCCGTGCGCGGACAACGTAACTCGCCGGCACGGCGCGTCAACGCCGCGGCGCGTTAGAAAACGGGACGTACGGGCGATGGCCGTCAGTCGATGTGCTCGAGCACCGGGATGCTCACGCCGCGCGGCGTGGGGGTGGCCTGGGGCATGGCGATCGTCGGCACATCCTCCAGGACGCGCACCATCGCGATCTCGTCGCAGCCGTCGCGCTTGGGGCAGCGAACGCAGTCGCTCCAGACCTTCAGCGGCAGCGTCTCCTTGGCGACGACCTCGAAGCCGAGCTTCTCGAAAAACGCCTGCTCGTACGTGAGCGACATGAGCCGGCGGATCTGCAGCCGCCGGGCTTCGTCGACGCTCCAGTCGACGAGCCGCCGGCCGATGCCCTGGCCGCGGAATTTTTCATCGACGGCGAGCGAGCGCACCTCCGCCAGGTCCGCCCAGATGATCGATAGCGCCGTGCAGCCGACGACCTGACCGTCCCTTTCAAAGACGGCGAAGTCGCGCAGGTCCTCGTAGAGCTGGGCGTAGCTCTTGAAGAGCATGCGGCCGAGCTCCGCGTGGTTGTTGATGATGTCCGCGATGCGCTGGACGTCGTGGATGGTGGCCGGTCTGATCAACTGTGTGTCCGCTCCTGCTGCCCGCGCGCGTCGACTGCGTCGGGTCCTGCTGCTCCGATCATAGCAAATTACGTTCTCAACCATGGCAAGTTCACATCGGCACGATCGGGGCGGGGGCTGAAGCTCCGGCGGGCGGCGAGGGCGAAGCCCAACCGCACTCCGGGCAGCCCGCCGGCGTCCCGCGCAGATCGTAGGCGCATTCGGGACACCGGCCGTCGCGGAGTCGACGGCGCCGCCGGGATGCCCGCAAGATGGGCCCGACCAGCGGCAACGCGAGCAGGACCACCTCGGCCCAATACGGCACGGCGATCAATCTGTACGGCGGCACGTAGAACGACTCGAATATGTTCTGATCCGACGGCCACGGCGAGAGATCATTCGACCACTCGAACCCGAGGAACCGCCGGCGGCCGTAGATGTCCGGATCGACCTCCCAGAGCGGGAGGCGGGACCGCTCGGCGCGCGACGTCGACGAGAATGCCCAGCCCGCCGACCAGGCAGTGCCGTTCGGCCACACCGATTCGGTCAGGTTCAGGCGACCCCCACCGGACAGGAGGGTCACGAAGCGTCGGCCGTCGGTCCAGGTCAGGGCATCCATGAGCCAGTGGCTTCGGACCCAGCCGAAGGCGACGAGGAGGAGCATCGCCGCCAGGAGGAAACGGAGAATGGAACGCGAAAATGGCTTCACATCGAGTTAGAACGCGGTCGGCACGGACGGCGCGCGCGACACCGCGCTACGCCTTCGCCTCGAAGATCACCTCCACCTCCACGCTCGCATCCCGCGGCAGCGTGTTGACGCCCACCGCCGAGCGGGCGTGCTTGCCGGCGTCGCCGAGGATCTCCATGAAGAATTCGCTGGCGGCGTTGGCGATCTTGGGTTGGTCGGTGAAGCTCGCGTCGCTGCTGACGAACACACCGACGCGCGCGACGCCGGTGATGATGTCGATCCCGCCGTCGATCATCTGCACGGCGGCGAGGGCGTTGATGGCGCACTGCCGGGCGGCGCGGGCGGCGTCGTCGATGCTCCGCCGCGACGGCACCTGGCCGATCGCCATCAGCTTGCCGTCCTTCATGGGGAGCTGGCCGGCGACGTAGATCAGGTTGCCGACGCGCTTGGCGGGAACGTACGCGCCGAACGGGCCGCTGACGGGCGGGAGCACAATGCCGGCGGAGCGGAGTTGATCGGTGAGCGACATGCGGGAGATACTAACCGCGGATGAACGCAGATAAACGCAGATCAGAGATTTCAGATTTGGGATTCATCTGCGTTCATCCGCGTTCATCTGCGGCTCAAATCAAATGCCGATCATCCGGCAGCGGCTCGACCAAACCGTCGAGCGGGATGCGCATCGTCTGCCACATCACCCAGCACGCCAGGCCGAAGGGGATGAAACCGAGCAGGCCGATGACGGGCATCTCGAAGTAGCGGACGTGCTCCATGGCGCCGAGGAAGGGAAGGTCGTAGGTCCACTTGGCCAGGGCCCAATAGTTCCAGAACTCCCAGAGCAGGCCGCAGAGCAGTCCGCCGGCGAAGGCGGCGAGGGTTCGGCCGTACCAGCCGTTCTGCCAGTCGCGCAGCACGCTGGGCCGGCCGAGCCAGAGGTTGAGGGGATCGAGCATGAAGACGAGGCTCATCCAGAGCGTGTAGTTCGTCACCGGATCGCGCGCGATCAGCGGCCAGGCGAACATGCCAGCGCCGGTGACGAGCACGATCGGCGCAACCCATCGCGGCAATTGCCACGCGCGCCCGCGCGCCCGGTCGAACACGCCGGCGCTGAGAAACACTTGTCCGCTCATCAGCATCGCCGGCACGACCGCGCCGAACGCGAGCACGTAGCCCCACGCGCGGTCCCAGAAGTTGTCCGGCATCCCGATGTAGGTCCACGCGCGGATGAAGTAGAAGTTGATCCAGTCGAACACACACCAGATGAGGATCGACGCGAAGATGAGGCACGCGAAATGATGCGGCCGAGCCCGTGCGGGGCTGCGGCCGGTCTGGTACGTCAGAAACCCCCCGAGCAATAGCAAGTACCCCGGCCACGCGAGCGGCGTCATGTTGACGGCGACCCACCGGGCGAAACGCGCGACGAGGCCGTGCGCCGGCTCGATGCGGTTGAACTCCACGGTCGTGTGAATCGCGCCGCGACCGGTCCACAACACGTCCGCGATCAGCGCGATCTCGCAGATCGCGATGATCGCCAGGCCGAGCCAGAACGTGAGAGGAAAGCGGCGCATGAAATATGTGGCTTGGGCGTCTCGCC
>JBAUGM010000266.1:0-1732 GCA_049679725.1 Tepidisphaeraceae bacterium | reverse complement strand
AGCCGGATCTCATCGCCCGCCTCGTCGCGTCGCACGGCGCCCCCGCGCTGGAGGCGGCGGCGCGTCACCCCGGCGTCGGGTCCAAGCTCGTCACAACGCTTGGGGATGACGGCGTCGCGCTGGGCCGTCGGCTCACGACGGATCAAGCCGTCGTCGTCGCGCGCCATGCCGACGAAATCGCCGCGCTGCCCGCGTCGCAGCGCGCATCGGTGACAGCAGCGCTCTCGCGGACGCCGGCGCGTGTCGTGAGCTATCTCGAGCGTCACCCCAAGACCCTCCTGACCGCCGCGGGCGTGGTGACGGTCGTCGCGCTGAAGGACGAGATCATCGGGACGACGCAGGTCGCCCTCGACGCAGCGGGGAACCCGATCGCGCTCGCCAAGCCGGGTTTCATCGAGCGCCTTGTCGGCGAGCCGGTCAAGCAGGCCACCAATCTGTTGGGCGTCGTCGGCGCGTCGCTGTTGGCGGGATGGGGCTCGATCCAACTGTGGTCTTCCTGGCGATCGCGTCAGATTCGTCTCGCCGTCGCACAACGGCGAAGTTGATGTGTTATCAGTGGCATGGGCGTCTCGCCCATGCATTTGCTGAAGAACATGGGCGAGACGCCCATGGCCACTGTCTATCCCCATCCCTCGAACGCCAGCCCGACGCCCGCGAGGAAGCGGATCGGGTTGTCGTGATACATCTTCTGCAACACGCCGTCGGGGAGCGCCAGGCCGCGCATCGTGGGCTGTGCGTCTTGCGGCAGGTCCGGGTCGAAGATCGGGGCGGGGCCGATGTAGCCGGTTTCCCACAGCTTGCGGTGCGACCAGAATCGGCTGGCGAGGAAATCAAAGCCGCGGTCGTCGCCGCTGACCTGATCGGAGCCGAAGAGGATGCGGTCCTGGTTGCGGATGAAGAACTCGCGCGCCTGGTCACGTCGCGCGCTGATCTCGCGGACCATCCACCGCGTCGCGCTGCAGTCGAGCGAGAGGTTCGGGAACTGATCGAGCAGGGCCTGAAGCCGCCCGAGGTCTTCCGGGTTGCCGCCCATGTGCGCGCCGATCCACGGCACCTGCGGGTAGCGTTCCATCACGCGCGCCCACATGGCGTAGTGCTCGTCGCGCGTGCCGTACTTGCCGCCGTCGGCGTACTTCGCGCCGTACCACGTTTCCGGGTCGCCGACGTGCGTCATGACCGCCATGCGCCGCTCGACGATCGCGTCGAAGAACGGCGCGAGCTCCGGCGCGTCGAGCTTGAGCCCGCGGCGCTCGATCGTGCCCGGAGCCATGTGGAACTTCACCATCCTGCTGCCGAGGTTGCAGAACATGTCGAGCCGGCGCTTCCAGTCGTCGATCCACGTCGCCAGCGGCGTCGTTCCGATGTCCTGCCACTTGGGGACGACGATGAAGTGGAGCTTGCCGGGGTAGTCGCGCTGGAGCTTCACGACTTCCTCGAGCGGCGTCATCGTGACGAACGCGTCGATGCCGAAGTGGTGCGCAGTCTCGAACCATGCGGGCGCGTGACGCGCGGCCAGCAGGTGGCAGTGGAAGTCGATGACGATCCCGTTGACTTTCGGGCGCGGCATGGGGCGGCGGAAGTCGACGCCCGATCGATTGTGGTCGGGAGCGCTTGGCGCGTGCGGGGGTGATGCGGTTGTCGCGGTTCCGTCGCTCATGGTCAGTGTGGAATCATAGCTCCCGTGAAGCGCCGCCGCTTGCGGCGGGTCTTGTTCGGTTGAGCGTAAAGAACC
>JBAUGM010000265.1:0-1993 GCA_049679725.1 Tepidisphaeraceae bacterium | reverse complement strand
ATCAAAGACTTGTTTTGAACGCAGAGATGCAGAGATGAGGAGATAGGACGAGAGAAGCGATCGTTCTTGTTCTTCTCCTCCTACCTCCTCATCTCTGCGTCTCTGCGTTCAGTCTTCGCCGGGCAATTGAACGATGCCGTCCCTCCTCATCCATCCCGCCGACCTGCTGCGATCGGGGCCGATCGCGCTGCGGTCGCGCTCGCCGGTGCGGACGCTTGTTGAGCTGGCGTTGCTCGTGGTCGTGTTCGGCTTCGCCTACGGCGCTGTGATGGGGACGTACGCGGGACCAGGGGGCGGGCCGCGCGTCGCACAGATGGTCTTCTCGGCGACGAAGGTCCCGCTGCTGCTGCTCGTGACGTTCGTCATCAGCCTGCCGAGCTTCTTCGTGCTCAACACGCTGCTGGGCGTGCGCGACGACTTCGCCGAGGCCGTCCGCGCGCTGGTCGCGACGCAGGCGGCCCTGACGATCATCCTCGCGTCGCTCGCGCCGATCACGGCGTTCTGGTACGCGTCGGTCGACGGCTACCGTCACGCGATCCTGTTCAACGCCGCGATGTTCGGCGTCGCGAGTTTCGCCGCCCAGTTCCTGTTGCGTCGCCTCTACCGCCCACTCATCGAGCGAAACCTAAAGCACCGGTTGCTGCTGCGAGCGTGGCTCGTCGTTTTCGCGTTCGTCGGGATTCAGATGGGGTGGGTGCTCCGCCCGTTCATCGGAAACCCCGCCATGCCCACGCGGTTCTTCCGCGAAGGGGCGTGGGGCAACGCGTACGTCGAGGTCGCGATCATGATCCGCGAAGTGTTCGGGGGATAGTAGACGCTCTGTACTCCATCTGCGTTTAGCCGGCGAGCTTGCTCGCCGTATGAGGGGTTCTCACCGCGAGCAAGCTCGTCGGCTACACCCTCTCACCTCATTCGTGGCTTGCAAACCGCCCCTACCACCGATAAAAACCTCCGATTCCAACAGTTGCGTCGGGAATGCGGAGGCGACGGAAGAGCGTGAAGTTCAACCTGATCGACAGGATCGAGCACCTCGGCGACGACCGGATCGTCGGCGTGAAGTACGTCAGCCTGGCGGAGGAATACCTGGGCGATCATTTCCCCACGTTTCCCGTCCTCCCCGGCGTCCTGATGCTCGAGGCGATCACGCAGGCGGCCGCGTGGCTCATGCACCACCGAAGCGGGTTCGCGAAGTCGATGGCGGTGCTGAAGGAAGCGCGGAACGTGAAGTACGGGCACTTCGTCGCGCCGGGCCATTTTTTGCGCGTCGAGGTGGAGCTGAACAAGACGACGGACGCGGGCGCATCGTTCAAGGCGACGGGGAACGTCGGGGACAAGCAGGCGCTTCAGGCGCGCGTCGAGCTGGCCTACTTCAACCTCGCCGACAAGCAGCCGGAGCTGGCGGCGATCGACGCGAAACTGGCGGAACACAATCGGGCGCGATGGAACGTGCTGCAACAGGGGAAGGTCGCAATCTAGGGAGTCAGTTGTCACTGGTCACTCGTCACTGGTCAGGGAAAGAAGGCATTCTCCTTGACCAGTGACCAATGACCAGTGACCAATGACAAGAGGAAGCCTATGTCGAGAGACGAAATCTATAAGAAGGTTCAGGGCGTTCTCGTCGACGCGCTCGGCGTGGACGAGGACGAGGTGACGCCGGCCGCCACGCTTCGCGGCGACCTCGGCGCCGAGAGCATCGACTTCCTCGACATCGTCTTCCGCCTGGAGAAGGCGTTCGGGATCAAGATCCCGCGCGGGGAGATGTTCCCCGAGGACGTCTTCGCCAACCAGCAGTTCGTCCAGGGCGGCCGCATCACTCCCGCCGGCATGGACGAGCTGAAGAAGCGCATGCCGCACATGGACTTCGCCCAGCTGGAGAAGGACCCGGACATCAACAAGATGCAGTTCACGGTCGACACGATCGTGAATTACATCCAAACCAAAGTCGCGGCCGCGTAATCGTAGGGGCGAACCTTGTGTTCGCCCTGCTTTCATG
>JBAUGM010000264.1:0-9969 GCA_049679725.1 Tepidisphaeraceae bacterium | reverse complement strand
CCCGGGCGCTGTGCAAAGAGCAGGGCATTCCGCTGGTCGAGCTTCCGTCCGGCTACAACCTGCGACAGGTCGCTCACCAGATCACCGCTCAGGTCCCTGCACACGGAGTTCACGGAGCGCATTCGAGCTAACGTCCGGGCCGGCCGACGGTTGGCGGGGAATTGGGTTCGTTCGGCAACTTTTTTCTTCCGCCGCTGCCTCCTTGCCTCGGGACGAGTACCTCAGTGACCGAGCGCGCGAATCCACCCGAGCAAGCGCCGCGCGGCCCAGATCGGAAGTTTTCGGAAGCCCGCGGTGAGCCCCGTCGCACAGCGGCCCCGGTCGCGCCGTCGTGCAGCCGCCGGCCGGGATCGTGCATCGTCGTGCATTCTCGTGCATCGCTGCTGCTCCCGTGTCTCCGACCCTCTTTCTCGGAGGGTCGCCAGGGGCGCACCGAGCGCCCCACATCCGGTGAGTCGTGCGCGATTCTCATGACAATCGCGCACAGGGATTCCCCGATCGCGCGAAAAGCCCGGAAAAACGGCGCAAAAAATCCTGCATTCCGACGGGATTGCCGTAAGTCCTTTTGCGCAATTGTCACGACAAACGCGCACGATCGGCGGGCTGGGCGGACTGCGGGATTCGGGGCTTGATGCGATCGTTAGCGCAGGAGCCTTACGACCTCTCTGATGTCGAAGATCCAATCAGAAACAAGACTGTGCGGCATGCGCGCGGCACTCTGATGACAGATGTCTTTCGGTCGCACAAGAGGTGAAATCGTGTAGCGACGAGCGACCTGTCGGACTTCCGCTGCAGTGTGGCGGGAGCGATGTGCGAAGAAATTCCTCACGGTCGGCAGGTCATCAAATGCCGTCGTGGTCACCGCGAGGGCACTCTGAATCTGCGCCAAGTTTGACGTGTTCAGATCCCGCGCTAATCTTCCGAGTGTATCTCGCGAGAGCCATCTCGGCTCTTGCAACGGCGTAGGCCTCCAACTCGCCGGCGCACTTCGCGGAATGGCCTGCGGTTTCAGAAGTCTTACGGCATGGAGAATCGCTGTTCCTTCGTCGTATATGGCTGGTTGTCCATGAGTTATTCGATGACCAGTCGCGGTTCTGGCGCCACAGCAGCAGGATACATAGTAGCACCGTGCGAATGTGCTCCACACGTTCGCACTTTCGACGAGTACAAAGGTGGAGATCGCGTCGTCTTGGATCTGAACGGGTGTTTGAACCCGCCGCGCCAGCAAATACAATTTGGTCAAGCGACGGTCGGCACAATCGCATAGCTTTGCCAGATCGCTCGCGACCCGCATCAGATCTCGCTCCTGCGGATGGCCCGAACGAGCGCCTTGAACCTGATCACTCTCTGCTCGCGAACATTTGTCTTAGAACTGCAAGCGCGTACGAACTCGTCAAACGGTGCACCATCACCGTCTTCAATTGCCGCCGCCAACTTCAGGAGATTCCGTTGAACATTCTCGTCATCGGCCAAACGCGGTCCCTTCAGTTTGAAGTCTGGCTGTAGCTGCTTGACCGGTTTCTTGCAGTGAGAGACAGCTAACACAAGGGAGTACACAATGAACGGTTTCATCAAGGCCGTGCCATGTAGCTGTTTCAGCCCCAGTACATAATCGAATGCCTCGTGTAGTCGATTACTAATCCACTTTTGTTCGGGAAAGCGTTTATCGCGAGTATCATAAAGCTCATCCAGCTCCTTTCTCTTCGTCGTTGCAATCCCATGTATGAGCGAATGGCAAATCTCAGTGATGAGCTTCGCGTCCGACATGCGAACCAGCTGCTTGTCCTTGAACAACCCGATATCCACGAATGGTTGTGAGTACGCCTTACCTAGCTTGTACGCGAACCACTTGAACTCGCCTTGATACGAGGCGTGCCGCTGTTCTTCTGGATTCAATGGCACCGTATATGAATTCATCCGTCGAAACACTTCGCGGATCTCTTCCGACGTGGCTGACAGAAATAGATCGATCGGCAGCGCGTAGTTTGCGAAGCTCTGCTGGTCCTCCTCGTCAAGTTGCGAATACGTCCTGCCCGCAAGTCGTTCCGTTTCAAGCTTGGGCGACAGAATGAGCTTATCATTAAAGAAGTCGTGGATGGCTTTACTCCGTTGTTGGCCATCTACGATCTCCTTAATCGTTATCCTGGTCTTCAGATCCGTGTGCGAGTAAAGATACAGCTTCGGCAATGGATAGGAGAGAATCACGGTCTCAATCAGGAAGCTCTGTGCAACGGTGGGCCATACCTTGTCACTGCGCTGGTAGGTTCGATTGACGCGAATCTCTGAACGATCCATCGCCGTGCAGTAGTCGGCAACGGTCATATTAGTTGGGATTTTATCCATAGCTATGCTGCTCTCATGCGTAGACACCACTCGGTCGCGGTAACGCTTGCGCGATACTTGCGGACGTGCGGATTGACCTGTGCCATGTTCCGCGTCGCACGAAACGCATCCGATGAACTGTGGCTCCATCCTACGACACTCGCGATCTCGCTGACGAGCATCGGCAGGTCTACGTGTAGGTTCTTGTAATATGAGTCTTGTACGATGAGAATTAGCTCGCCACCCGATCGAATCACTCGCCTGCAATCGCGAAGCGATACGAGCAAACTATTAAAATATTGCTCATATGATTGGCGGTAGTATGTTGCTGAGGCCTTCGATCGGTGCAGAGCAATCGAGCGGATCAGTGCGGCTGTACGTGCTGGCAGTTCCATTGGAGTAACGTATCGTGAAATGGATGTCGTTCCGAGTAGACCATCGCGCAGCCGATCAAATGACGAGGCGTCTTGGCGCAACACCGCGAGTTCCAGCCGCGTGGAGACAGCATAGTCAATGCGCGTGCAGTACGGCGGCGATGTGACGATCAAGTCGACAGAGTTGGGCTCTAGCGGCATCGCGCGCGAATCGGCCACCGCGATTCGAGCCTTGTTGCAGCGAGGATCGTGTGCCAGAGCAGGGTCAGCGGCACTGGTAGTCATGGCCGCCAAGCTACTGCTGAAAGCCCTCCAGACGATCTCTGGGCTCGGCCGGAGTACAGATCGGCGATGTCGTGGCACCTTGATCCAAGTCGGATTCGAGGTGGCGAATGAATCGGCTAGGTAGCGGACTGCGCGAAACAGAGCCACATAGAAGAAGGCTGCCAGATCAGACATCTCATCCGCTAGTTCCACTTCGCTGAGCGGGCGGCTCCCCACCAACAACATTCGGATCGCGCTTTCAATCGCCCGAAGGTTGGCTGCGGCACCTCGTGAGAACCATTGAGTTAGGGGGTCGGCTATGCCCGCTTGCGACGTTTCGCAGCGCTTGATCATCCCCTTGATCTGTAGCGCAAGGGCGTGAACGCTGGGTAGCGTCCTGATCGAGAGTAAGCGGGCACGCGCAGCCACGACCATCACCGGGTTGAGGTCGAAACCCCAAGCGCGGTACCCGAGAGTTTCAGCAACCTGCGTCGTTGTGCCGCTGCCATTCCATGGGTCGAGCACAACCGAGCCGATTGGAAGCTGACTCAGGGCACTATCGACGAAATCCTCTGAAAATCCGGCGTAGTAGGGAAACCACGTGTGCCGACCGGAGGCACGTAACTGGTCCTGTTTCGGGGTTGGCGTGGGAGCAACTGAAGGATTCCCCATGGGCATCCCGTTCGAGTTTATCACGAGACGGGTCTCCTGATAAGGGCGGCGAGCGGCGAACCCCTTACGAAATGAGTCCACGCCGTGCCGCTTGATCGGCATTCAGGACGAATCGGCTTCCAGACATAGTCGGCCGAGGGAGCCGGGTTGGCCGAAGGCCAATGAACAGCCGATCGAGGAAGATCTGGGCTTCGCCCGGGCTTCGCCCTTTTCGTCCCCGCGGATGCACTCGTTCGTCCAGTCGACGAATTCCTGGAGATGCGTTTCGCGAAAGTTCCCCATGCCTGCCTGAGTTGAAGGTGAGCGGCGATTGTAGCGGGGCAACGGCGCGGAGCGAAGCTGCCCGCCGCGCGTCGCGTTTCTCAACACATGAAGATACGGCAACGCGCCCCCGTCCGATAAGACGCATCGCCGGCAACCTGATCTCGCCGCATCCGCGTTCCTGATCGGATTCTTGCCTTCGCCGGCCCCTCCGGCCCCATAACTCGCTCGAAAAATCCGGCACTTCCTTACCTCAAGTCGACCTATACCCCCCGTCGATACGAAGGCGGATTCGATCCGTGCCTTCGGCGGCGCTGCGCCAGTTGAGGGGACGCGGGGAAGAACGCGAACGCCTTCGTGTCGGAACTTCACAACCGCGGCTTGCGTGTGTGACGGACGCGCGAAGGTGAACTGGTTCTTCCGGACTTGTGGGAAAGGAGGTCGTCGAATGGGTCGATAGGAAACGCGAAAGGCCTTTCGCGTGAAAGGCCGCCATCGTGTTCCCACGGCAAACGGCTGCGGCAGGGCCCTGTCCCCTGACCTGACCGCGCGAAAGCCATCAAGGGAATGACCGTCGCGACAGCGAACGCCGGATCAAGGACCGCAGATCCGACCCCGGCCGGCTGGAGCGACAACAACAGTCAAGGAAAGACAACAAGCTATGAGCAAGATAAACACCAACGTCAGCTCGCTGATCGCTCAGCGCGTGCTGAAGAAGAACAACAACGCCCTGAACACGAGCCTCGAACGGCTCTCGACGGGTCTGAAGATCAACAAGGGCGCGGACAACCCGGCCGGTCTGATCGTCAGCGAGAACCTCCGCGCCGAGAAGGCCGGCATCAGCCAGGCCATCGACAACGCCGAGCGCGCCAGCAACATCATCGGCACCGCCGAGGGTGGTCTCACCGAGATCAGCTCGCTGCTCACGGAAGTCCAGAGCCTGGTTTCCGAGGCGGCCAACACGGGCGGCTTGTCGACGGAAGAGCTGGCGGCCAACCAGCTCCAGGTCGACTCGATCCTCTCGACGATCAACCGCATCGCGCAGTCGACGTCGTTCCAGGGCGCCAAGCTCCTCAACGGCAGCTACGACTATACGACCAGCTCGGTCGCGAGCACGTCCATCGACAACCTCCGCATCAACGCGGCGCGTCTCCCGGACGGCGCCACGGGTTCGGTCGTCGTCCAGGTCGTCACCTCCGCCGAGACGGGCGAACTGGCCTACTCCGGCGGCACCGTCGCGGGCTCGACCGTCACGATCGAGGTCGCGGGCAACCGCGGCACCGAGCAGCTCTCGTTCGCCAGCGGCACGACGGTCAGCTCGATCGCGACCGCCATCAACTCGGTCAAGGAAGCGACCGGCGTCTCCGCCTCCGTCACGGGCGCGGGCGCGTTCCAGGTCAACAGCACCGAGTACGGCTCGGCCCAGTTCGTCAGCCTCAAGGGCATCGCCGGCACGTTCACGATGGCGTCCACGAAGGACGTTGGCGCGGATGCGGCCGTCACCGTCAACGGCGCCGAGGCGCAGGTCGATGGCTTGAAGGTCAGCTACCGTTCGAGCAACCTGGACGTCGAGTTCGACATCGACACGACGTTCAACGGCCCGAACAGCACGACCTTCGGCGTCACCGGCGGCGGCGCGAGCTTCGCGCTGGGCAGCAAGGTGACCGAGGGCGACAAGGCCTCGATCGGCATCGCCTCGGTGACGACGGGCAGCCTCGGCGACAACGCCAACGGCTACCTCTCGAGCCTCGGCTCGGGCGGCACCAACTCCCTGACCAGCGAGAACCTGACGACGGCGCAGAAGGTCATCGACAAGTCGATCAAGCAGGTCAGCCAGCTCCGCGGGCGACTGGGCGCGTTCCAGCGGTTCACGATCGGTTCGACCGTGAACAGCCTGGGCGTCGCGCTGGAGAACGCCAGCGCTGCCGAAAGCGCCATCCGCGACACCGACTTCGCCGAGGAAACCGCGAACCTCACCCGTTCGCAGATCCTGGCGCAGGCGGCCACCACGGTGCTCGCGCAGGCCAACGCGTCCCCTCAGGCCGCCCTGCAGCTCTTGCAGTAATGCGGGCAGGGCACATGAGGCTCGTGCGGGATTAACCCTCCCGCGAGCGTCAGCGGGTTAATCCCGATCGACGCACGCACTTTCTCACAAGTCCAGACCACCCCCGGCCAAGAGGCCGGGGGTGGTTGTTTTCTGACTCAAGCACGCGTGCGTTCTATCATGCGGCACGAGTCTGCAACCTGTGCCACAAGTCATTATCAGTTGCGAGACAAGCCTTGCGGAAATAGCACCCAATCACCGTCCCGCACACGTTCCGGTGGGACATTCCAGCGTGCGGCGCCCGTGGGACTTGGGTGGCCGGCACTTGTGAGCTGCGGCCGGCCACCGTCATCGTCGCGGTCGGCGCCGAGGCTGTAGATGAGAGGCTTGTCGTTCTCAATGCGGTACCGAAGCGGGCCGCCGGTGATCCGATCGACGGGAAGCGAAGGCAGAAGGGCGGGCACGAGCGGGTCGAGCGTGACTGGGTAGTTGCCGTGGCGCTGGCGATGCAGTTCCAGCGCTAAGGCAATGAGTAGCCCGTCGCGCCGGCCGAGGTATAGCTCCGCGTTTCGCTGAGCGGCATCCAACGCCGGTAGAAGCGACGGCGGAAACCCAAATTGTAAGCGTTCTACCTCAGATTCGTTCATGCTGCGGATCAGCGCTAGGTAGGCGCTCCAGTTTGCTTCGCGCATCGGATACGCGAGGTTGGCGTCGGCTAGGTTCATCATCCGCTCGATGACAACGAGTACCTGATGACGCGACGCTGTCACGATGGGCGACAGCGGTTTCCATGCACGGCGAAGAGTCTCATTGGGTTCACTGTGGCCTGGTGCAAACGTGAGCGAATCGATCAGCTTCATTCCCTCCGGCGTCAAACGTCCGTCGCCATGCCCGTCGTCGGTGTAGATGCGCTGGATGAGGTCGTGATAAGTCATGCGCACGCTGTCGAAGCTGATCAATTGGGCGGCGGAATCGGGCTCGGCCAGCAGGTGCGCGAGGCGGTGCAGATATTTCGGCGGCAGGGGTAGGGTGTCTGGTCGGGCCAAGAGCCCTTCGATCACTTCGATCGCCTCATAGCGGAATCCGATGCCGATGTACTGAACGAGCAGCACCGGCTCGGCGGCCAGTTGATCCGCCACGCCAAGAAGCGCTTCGATGTTGCCCATCATCCGGGGCAGGTCGTCTTCGTCGTGTGCCAGAAGCGTATCGGCCTTGAGGACGATCTTCATCTGTAGCAAATCTTCCAAACGAGGCTGAAGGACATCCATGAGGAATGGATTTGGGACCGACCGCACCTGCTGCCAGAGCTCTTCATCCGCCGATCCTTCCGGACCATAGACGAAGCCAACCACAGGCTTTTTGGCGCCTTGCCGCAGTCGTTCGATGGCATCCTGCCGCGGTTTCAGCCACTTCACGACCTCCGGCCAGCGCGGTTCGCCGGGAACGACTTCCAGCAGGTAGTGCTCTTCGCTACCTGACGGCGTCATCAGTGGATCAAAAAATCGCAACTGCGGAATCGCCTCCCGGTACAGTGGCCAGGCCAGTTGACTGGCAGGGGTTTCTCGCGCGATCGAATTGAACCGCTCGACATAGTTCACTTTCACCGTCGGCTTCCCCGCGTAAAACCACGCGGCGCTGAGTCCGTACAACACCAGCAGTCCGCAGGCGAGCCAGCGCAGTGCGACGAAAGCGTGCCAGACGATCCCGCGATTACGCCGCTTGGCTCGGCGGACGAGCTTCGCCGCCGCTCGTTCGTCGCCGAAGCGCGCGATCATTTCTTCGACGGCCTCCCCCTCTGCCAGGCCGTCGGCGAAGTGCGCGATCAACTCGCCCGCCACGTCCGCCTTCTCGATCCGCCACAGCCGCGTGCGTCGAGTGATGCGGCGGATCAGCTCTCGCGCCGGCGCGGGTAGGCCCGCCGCTTCGAGCCGACGCTCGATGTCCAGCCGACCCGTGATGCGCCCGCACAAGGCATCCCGCATCGGGGTATGACGCATGCGGCGGAACAACGTGGCTCGGATGACTTCGGACATACGTGATTCCGTTTCGGTTTACGGTGGCTTGGGCGAGGCCGGGGGTGGTTGTTTTTTGTTGTTGCCCTCTTCATTTCGATGTTCGGCGTTCGTCTTCAATTCAAATGCGAACGCCGAACGCCGAACATCGAACATCGAACATCGAACGCCGAATGAAGAGAAGTTAGTCGTAGAGCACCCAGTCCCCGTCCGCCGCCTTCTCCGGTGCGACGTTCCACCGCGCCGCCCCCGACGGGTCGGGTCTGCCGGACTTGTCGAGCGGCGCGCGGCCCCCATCGTCATCACGGTCGTCCCCGACGCTGTAAACGAGCGGGCGGCCGTCTACGATGCGATAGCGCAGCGGGCCGCCGGTGATGCGGTCGACAGGGACCGCCGGCAGCAGGGCGGGCGCGAGCGCGGCGAGCGTGGAGGGGTAGTCGCCCTGGCGCTGGCGGTGCAGTTCCAGCGCGAGCGCGATGATCACGCCGTCCCGACGGCCCAGGTAGCGCTCGGCGATCGCCTGGGCGCGGTTCAGCGCGGGCAGCATCGGGCCGAACCCAGCCCAATGCCCGATGAGGGGCGCGAACTTGACGCGGTCGATCGCCGAGTCGCGCCAGCGCTGGATCTGTTGATCGTACGCCGCCCAATCCGTCTCGCGCATGGGCCGGGCAAGGTTGGCGTCGGCCAGGTCGAAGAGTTGTTCCGCCGCTTCCGTCAGTTCACGACGCGAGCCCATCAACACGGGCAGCAGCGGCGTCGCCGCCAGTTGCAGCGGCCGAATCATATGTGACCGGAGCAGCCGCTCCCCCTCGGGCGTCAGGCGCCCGTCGCCGTCGCCGTCGTCGGTGTACAGTCGCTGGATAACGTCCCGGATGCCCATCCGGTCACCCGTGAAGCTCATCACCTCCGACGCGCTCGTCGGACGCGCGAGTTGGTGCGCCAGCCGCTGTAAGTCGTCGGGATTGAGGGGGTGACGGGCGGCGTCGTTCAACGTCTCTTCGATCACGGTGAGCATGAGATCGCGAATGCCCAGCCCGACGAGGTGAGTGATTAGAAACTCGCCTTCGTGCAGGTGGCCTGCCAGCCCGCCGAGCGCTTCGACGTTTTGCATTACCCGAGCCGTGTCGCCTTGCTCGCGAGCCAGGCGCGAGTCGGCGTGAAGCACCCGCGCGATTTGCCGGAGGTCATTCAGATGCGGAAGCAGGACGGTCATGAAAAGGGGGTCAATTTCGGTCGCCCACTCGTCACTGCGCGGCAACAACTGCGGATCACGTTGTGAACCTTCGGGGCCGAACACGAAGCCGAGCGTCGGCTTCCGCGCCCCCTGCCGAGCCAGCTCGATCGCTCCCTCGCGAGCCTGCAACCACGCCACCGCTTCCGGCCAGTGCGGGCTGCCGGGCTTGGCGTCGAGCAGCGAATCGCCCTCATCGTTGATGCGCAGTCGCTCGCCGCGAAGCTGCGGAATCGCCTCGCGGTACAGCGGCCACGCCAACTCGCTCGCGGGCACGTTTTTGAGCGGCGCGTTGAGTCGATCGACGTAGTTGACCTTGATCGACGGACGGCCACTGTAGAAGTAGATGCCCGAGATCACGTAAAGGGCGACGAACGCGAGAACGAGCCAGCGGAGGGCGACGAAGATCTGCCAGGCGATGCCGCGGTTGCGCCGCTTGGCCCGCGCGATGAGCCGGGCGGCGGCGCGCTCGTTGCCGAACGACGCGATCAACTGCTCGGCCGACGCGCCCGATTCGATGCCGTCGGCGAAGTGAGCGATCAGCTCGTCGACGACCTCGGCGCGTTCCAGCCGCCACAGGCGCGTGCGTCGAGTGACGCGGCGGATCAATACACGCGCGGGCGATGGCAAGCCGGACGCGTCGAGCCGACGCTCGATGTCCAGCCGACCCGTGATCCGTCCGCGCAGCGCATCCCGCACCGGCGTGTAACGCATGCGGCGGAACAAGGTGGTTTGAACTGCCGGGGACATGCTGGGTTCCATATTCTTTCGTGGCTTGGGCGTCTCGCC
>JBAUGM010000263.1:0-10272 GCA_049679725.1 Tepidisphaeraceae bacterium | reverse complement strand
GACACACGACGTCGTAGAGCTTCCCCCCGATCCGTCCCGCGACCTTCGCATCCTTCAGCATCGCCAGGTTGAGGGCGTCGCAGTTGAATCGCGCGTCGATATTGCTTTCGACACCCCGTCCCATTCCTTCGAGGATAACCAGATCCGCGTCCGCCGCCGCGCGGTTCAGCTCGGCGGAGACGCCGAGCAGGTCGATCAACGGCTCGCCGGTGCCGGAGCTGACGCGATCGATCGGGAGAGCGCTCAGCGACGGTTCGACCTCGAGAATCCGCGGCCACCACGCGTTCACGTCGTGGATCGTTATGTCGTTGAGCGTCGGCCGCTCGTTCGCGGTCAGGACGATGCGCGTGCCGCGCTGCGCGAGCCAGCGGATCATCGGCAACGCGCCGAGCAGGAAATCGCTGCCGGCATTGTCGATGAAGAAGACCGCCTTGCGGTACGGTTGTCCCTGAAGGAGCCGGCGCTGGAGCGCGTCGAAGTCATCGATCAGCCATGGCCGTTTCGGGAGCTTGCTCCGCGTCTGAAAGAAGTCCGGCGCGGCGTCGCCGAGGAACTGCTTCGCCGTCGCCTCCGCCCCCATGTCGAAGATGTTGCCGGCGAAGACGCCTTCGATGATGGCCCGGAGTTGCTCGGATTCGGCGAGCGCATCGATCTGCCGGCAGACCTCCGGCAGCAGCGGAAGCATCTTCTCGTTCTCGCGCGACTTCAGGTCGATAAACGCGTCCTGAAACCCGTGCTTCTGGAGCAGCGCATCGCGCCGCGCGTCGAGCGCGAGGATCGTCAGCCGCTCGTCGCATGCCTCCCGCGCGACCAGCGCGTCAAACGTCGCGTCGAACTCGATCCCGCACGCCTCAACCGCCCGGGCCACATCGTGCGCGACGCGCCCGCGCGCCACGTGTGCATCATGGCCGAGCTTGAGGATCGTGCGGATGTGCCGCTTGAAGAAGTCAACCCAGTGCTGACGTGCGGCATAGTCCGTCGTCAGGTCCCAGGCGCACGCGACGTACGCCCCTGGGTCGGCGAGCTTGCAGAAAGGCTCGAGGGAGATTGCGGATTGCGGATTTCGGATTGCGGATTGAGAAGAGTGCATCGCCGTCGTAGTACCGCCTTTCAATCCGCAATCCGCAATCCCAAATCCGCAATCAGTGAGCCGTGATCCCGCCATCCACGTAGATCGTCTGCCCCGTGATGTACGCTCCCGCGTCGCTGCACAGCAGGAGCGCGGCGCCGGCGACATCGTTCGGCTCTCCGATGCGCCCGACCGGGATGAACCGCTCGCCCGCCTCGCGGCGCTGCTCCGGCGTGCCAAGGTGCGCGACGTTGCGCAACGTGTTGAAGTAGCCGGGCGCGATCGTGTTCACCGTCACCCCGTCGCGCGCCAGGTCCTTCGCCAGCGCGCTCGTCAGGTGGACCAGCGCTGCCTTGCTCATCGAGTACGGCAGCATCTCCGGATTCCCCGTGCGCTGCTGGACCGAACCGATGTTCACGATCCGGCCCCAACCCTGCTTCTTGAAGATCGGCACGGCCCGCTGACACAGCAGGATCGGCGTGACGACGTTCGCGCGGTGCTGCGACTCCGCATCCTCCGGCGTCAGCTTCGTCCAATGCTTCTTCGCCTGAATCGACCCGTTGTTCACGAGCACGTGCAACCCGCCCAGCGATTCGACCGCTTCGCGCATGGCCCGTTCGGGGAACGAGAGGTCCGTCAGATCCCCGCCCAGCGCAACGGCTCTCGCGCCCTCCGATCGAAGCTTCTCCACCTCAGCTTGCGCGATGTCGAGCTCGATGTCCTGGATCGCGACGGCGCATCCGACCGACGCCAGCGCCTGCGCGATTGCGAGCCCGATGCCGCGACCCGCAGCGGTGATCAGCGCGACGCGTCCATCCATGCGGAAGTTTGGTGATTCCATGGCTCGCGGGAATGCTAGCCGCTTGCGGCTTCGCGGACCAACTTGCGCGGACGAAGAGGGTCCTTTCCACTCCACACACCCTGATCCGCGAAGCCGCAAGCGGCGGCGCCGCGCACGCTCACTTCATCCCCGCGAACCGCGCCCAATCCACCGTCCCCACCGCCGCCACGACGTCGGCGTGCAACCGCTCCTTCACTCCCGCCGCGACGTCCGGGACGACGCACAGCACCGGCGCCTTCCCCCACCGCTCGATCGCCCGCGGGTTCGTCTCCGAGGCGACGTCGGCGTTCTGCGCCGGATACCGATTGATCACGACGCCCGCCACCTTCACGCCCGCCTCGCGCAGCGCGTTCACGGTCAGCAGCGTGTGGTTGATCGTCCCCAGGTTCGGCCGCGCAACGACGACGGCGGGCAACGTCAACCATCGCGCGACGTCGAGGAACGTGTGCTTCGGATCCATCGGCACCATCAGCCCGCCGACGCCTTCGACGACCATGACGTCGCTGCCGGTCGACATCGCCGCGATCGATCGATCGATCGCCGCCCAGTCCAGCGGCTCCTTCGCGCGCTCGGCCGCGATGGCGGGCGCGAGGGGCTCGACGTAGCGCACCGGACAGATGACGTCGAGCGGGTGCCGCGCATCCGCGCAGTGCGCGAGGAACTCCGCGTCTTCGCTGACCAACCCCTCCCGCCGCCGCACGCACCCACTCCCCGCGGGCTTGAGCACGGCGACGCGGTTCCCCTGCCGCCGAAACCAATCCGCGATCGCCCCGGCGACGACGGTCTTGCCGATGCCGGTGTCCGTGCCGGTGACGAGGAGGCCGGGGATGGGGACGGCGCGAAGCATTCGGTGGAGTATAATCGGCGTGGCCGAGATGTGAGGACCCGATGACCATCGCACAAGCGCCCGCCGAGCGGCGGGTCGTACTCAACGACGTGAGCTGGAATCTCTACCAGCGAATGCGCGCGGAGATCGGCGATGCGCCCGTGAAGCTGATCTTCGACAGGGGAAGGCTCGAGATCATGTCGCCATCGAACCTGCATGAGCAAGTGAAGAAAGTGATCGCCCGCTTGATCGAGGCTTACTCGGACATGACGGGCACCGTCGTCGAAGGGCTCGGCTCCACCACGTTCAGCCGTGAAGATTTGCAGAAGGGGTTGGAACCGGACGAGTGCTATTACGTCGCCCGCGCCGCCGAGATCATCGGCAAGGAGGAACTGGACCTGGCGATCGATCCGCCGCCCGACCTCGCGATTGAGATCGACATCTCGCCGCCCGACGTCGCTCGTCAACCTATTTATGCGGCCCTGGGCGTGCCGGAAGTGTGGCGGTATGATGGGAGCCGACTCCACTTCATGCGCCGGCGCGACGACAGTACGTACGTCGTTGCAGAGCGGAGCACGTCGCTGCCCGAATTGCCGATCGAGCAGTTGAACGCGTTCATCGACATCGGCCTCTCCAAAGGACAATCCGCAGCCGTCGTCGCGATGCGCGAGTGGCTGCGATCAAGGTAATTCGCATGACGTTCAAGACAGCAGCTTGCTTGTCGGCCCTGTTCCTGATCGGCGTGGGCGCGGCATCGATGTCAGCAGCGGAACCGTCGGCTCCTACGACGGCTCCCGCCCCGTCCGGTCGGATCTTCGAGCTGCGTAAGTACTACGCGCTGCCCGGCAGGCTCGAGGCGCTGAACGCGCGCTTCCGCAACCACACCTGCGACCTCTTTCAGAAGCATGGCATGGAACTCGTCGGCTTCTGGGCGCCCAGCGAAGGCCCCGAGGCCGGCAAGGTGCTCATCTACGTGCTGGCATTCCCGAGCAAGGAAGCCAAAGACGCAGCCTGGAAGGGCTTCCGCGACGATCCGGACTGGAAGAGGGCGCGCGAGGAATCGGAGAAGGACGGGAAGATCGTGGAGAAGGTCGATTCGACGCTGATGAACGCGACGGATTACTCGGCGATCAAGTGATCGCGCGCCGTCGCCAAGACGCAAACGCCGCCGTTTCCGCCCATGCGGTCGGGCCGTCGCTTGCGTCTTCGCGATCAGATTGACAATGCGCGCAGTTCTTCGGAAACCGCCCGCACGATGCGTTCGAGGTCCGCGACCGGCATCGCCAGCGGCGGCATGAGGACGAGGACGTCCCCGAGCGGGCGGATGATGACGCCGCGACGGCGGACCTTGGCGCAGACTTCGGCGCCGAGCCGGCGCTTCGGGTCGAACGGTCGACGCGTTGCTTTGTCCGCGACGAGTTCGATACCGACCATCATCCCCTTCTGCCTTACGTCGCCGACGTGCGGGAGGTCGGCGAGCGGCGCGAGCATCGTCGCCAGCGCATCCGACTTGCGCCGAACGTCGGCAAGCAGGTCGTTCCTTTCGAACAAGTCGAGCGACGCCAGCGCCGCCGCGCACGCGAGCGCGTTGCCGGTGTACGTGTGGCCGTGAAAAAACGTCCTGCCCTCCCACGGCTCGCCCAGAAAGGCGTCGAAGATCCGCTGCGTCGCGAACGTCGCCGCGAGCGGCAGGTAGCCGCCGGTGATCCCTTTGGCGACGCACATGAGGTCGGGCGAGACGTTCTCGTGCTCGCAAGCGAACATCTTTCCAGTTCGCCCGAAACCCACAGCCACCTCGTCGGCGATCATCAGCACGTCGTACTTCGTGCACAGCTCGCGCACGCCGCGCAGGAAGCCGTTCGGGTGGACGATCATCCCCGCCGCGCCCTGCACGATCGGCTCGATGCACACCGCCGCGAGGCTCGTGTGGTGCTGCGCAAGCAACGATTCCAGCGCGCGCAAGCAATGCAGCTTCACCTCTTCCTGATAGCCGGTGGCGGAAGCCCCAGGTTCTCGCGCGGAAACCCGGGGCTCCCGCCACCGGCTATGAGGAAGGCTCGCTTCGAATCGATACGCGAACGGCGTTGGCGCGAAGTGCGCCTTGAAAAGCATCGGAAAGTACGGTCGGTGAAACGCCGTCGTCCGACCGATCGACATCGCGCCCACCGTGTCCCCGTGGTACGCCTCCGAGAAACCGACAAACTCGTGCTTCTCCGGCCGACCGACGTTGTGCCAGTACTGCGCCGCCAGCTTGAACGCGACTTCCGTCGCCGTCGCGCCGGCGTCGCTGTAGAAGACCTTCGTCAGCCCCGGCGGGACGAGCTTCATCAACCGGTCCGCGAGCAGAATGGCCGGCTCGCTCGCCAACCCCAGCATCGTCGTGTGCGCGACTCGGTCGAGCTGCCGTCGAACTGCGTCGTCGATTTCCGGCACGCGATGGCCGTGCACGTTGCACCACAGCGACGACACGCCGTCGAGGTAACGGGTGCCGTCGGAATCGATGAGGTGCATCCCCTCGGCGGCGGTGATGACGAGCGGGTCGTCGTCCAGCCACAGCTTCATGTGCGTGAACGGATGCCAGAGGTGCCGCTTGTCGAGCTCGCGGAGTCGTTGTGTTTCGTCGTTCGTCGTCATCGGAACCGCGAAGCTTAAGACCAGCCCGATTCAGCGGCAAACGGTCGGTTATAAACATGGGCCCCGATTCCAATTCGCTTGCGGGACGCGAGCCCGTTAGGCTCCGCGACACTCGACACGGGGAGGCTCTCATGATCGACCTGCTGTGGGATTTACACCAGGAACGCCGCATCGGCGAAGCGCAGGACGGCGCCAACCAAGCGGCGCGCAAGGCAACGGATTTCCAGGAGCGCGTGCGCTTCCTCGAAGACCGTATCGACCGCATGCTGCTGACCAATATGGCGATGTGGTCGCTGCTACGCGACGCGATGGGATGGACCGACCAGGACCTCGTCGCCCGCGTGCAGGAGCTCGACCTCCAGGACGGCGTCGCCGACGGCAAGGTCACGTGTGCTTCGCCGACCACCTGTCCACGCTGCCAACGGACATTCTCACCGCGTCACCGCCGCTGCCTGTACTGCGGGCAGGAGAACATCGCAGCAGACGCCATTTGGTAACACGTAACCCTTCTCACGGGCGTCGACGCGCGCCGTGACGAACCCGCAGCACGTGTACCACCTTTCTTGCCTGATCGATTCGATATCGAACGAGATACCGCTTTACTGGCATTGAACGCACATCCAGATCGGTTGCGGGGCCGACGCGCGGGAGCGCATAGCGATGTGGAAACGTGTCAAGCCGATCGATCGCATCCAAGATAGCCTCGATCATTGTGGCCGCATTCTGTGGGGAATCGACGCGGATTTGATTGAAGACGCCGCGGAGATCGCGGAGTGCGCGGGGTGAGATGCGGACGACGTAGGTGACTGGAGTTGGCACGGGCTATTCGGAGAGGTATTCCTTCCGAAGCTGTGCGGAGACGTCCTTCCAATCCAATGCTTCACCCCGACGAATCTGCACTTCCGATTCCGCGATCGTCGCGAGATCGTCGGCGTCGAGTTCGTCCGGCGCGGGATCAAGCATCAAACGCGCCACCCCCGCTTCGAGCACATCCTCGGCGTTCGCAAAGCGCCCCGCCTTCACCTGTTCGTCGATGAACCGTTGAATTGCCGGCTTTAAGCTGACCTGCATCTGGCGTTACCTCCTGCTCGGGGAATTATATCACGATTGGGCATCCCACGCTTCAGCGTAGCGCCACTTCATCACCCACTCGAATCCTCAGATCATCCTTTGCCGACCCATCCCGCACCGCGATCTCAACCAGCCCGCTGCTGCCGATGAGCGCCAGCGGCTTGCCCGGCGCGACGTCCCAGTAGGTTCGCTTCAGCTTGCCGATCGTCCGCCGGTTGACGTGCACGGTCGCCTGCGGTTTGGGGCCGAGCGAGTCGACGGGGATGTTCGTCGTCGCGTTGCCGAAGTGGTCGAGGTGGATGACGCGGCCGACCTTCGCGGGCTTGTGAGCCGGCGCGATGTCGAGAAGGACAGGGTCGTCGATCGGCTTGCCGAGTTGCGACGGCGAGGTCCCCCCAGCGAGCTGAGCCGCGGCGGGCGCGAGAATGTCACGGCCGTGGAACGTGTGGCTCGGGGCGCGCTTCGGGCGCCACGTCAACTCGAACGGTTCGCCGCCCCCGTGCATGCGCCAGGGCCACGTGATCAAGCCGTTGTCGGGGGCGACGACGTATTGCCCCTTGAGGCGCGCGATGAGCAGCCTCCGGTCGGAACCGACGCCGGGGTCGACCACCGCGAGGTGCACCGTGCCGGGTGGAAATCCGTCGACGGCGCGTTCGAGCGTGATCGATCCGCACAATACGTCGTGCCGCGGCACCTGGTGCGTCACGTCGATCAATCTTGCATCGGGACACTGTCCAATCAGAACGGCCTTCATCGCGGCGACGTATGAATCAGCCAGGCCGAAGTCCGTGAGGAGCGTAACGATCGGGCGATCTGCGGAGGTCGCGCGGCGCGACCGGCGGCGGAGCATGGCGAACGAGGATAAAAGTCTGCCGCGCGATGGTCAATCGCCTTCAACTTTCACCCGCCGCCCGGCTACAATGGTGACACATGAATGATGTGAAAGAGACGAGCCAGCAGGAAGAGATGATCCGCCGGCAGGTGATGGAGCGGGGCATCCAGGACGAGCGCGTGCTCGGCGCGCTGCGCGCCGTCCCGCGCGACAAGTTTTTCTCGCCCGATATCGCCAACGAAGCCTTCGCCGACCGCGCCGCGCCGATCGGGCACGGCCAGACGATCAGCCAGCCGTACATGGTCGCGCTGATGACCGAGCGACTGGACCTGCGCCCCGAGCACAAGATCCTCGAGATCGGCACCGGCAGCGGCTACCAGACCGCCATCCTCGCCAAGCTCGCGGGCGAGGTGTACTCGATCGAGCGCGTCAAGCCGCTGCTCGACGAGGCGTGGAATCGGCTGATGGACATGAACGTCCGCAACGCCCACTTCCGCCACGGCGACGGCACGCTGGGCTGGCCGGACGCGGCGCCGTTCGACCGGATGCTCATCGCCGCGGGCGCGCCGTCGCTGCCGCGCGAACTGCTGCTGAGCCAGCTGAAGGATGGCGGCCTTGCGGTTCTTCCGATCGGGCCGGCGGACGAGCAGATGCTCGTCACGGTGCGTCGACACGCGCAGAAGTTGGAGACGACGGAAGTCTGCCCTTGCCGGTTCGTGAAACTGGTGGGGCGTGAGGGGTGGGACCAGGGCGACGAGTGATGTTTCCTCGTTCGATGTTCGGTGTTCGATGTTGTGTGTTCGGTGTTCGTCTTGATTCAACTGAATGCGAACATCGAACACCGAACATCGAACATCGAACATCGAATGCAGTCAGTCGAAGCCCTTGGACGACCTCGACGGCGTTGGCCCCACCCGCGCGAAGCACCTCAAGGCGCTGGGCGTCCACCACCTCCGCGACCTGCTCGAATACTTCCCGCGCACGTACCAGTTCGAATCGAGCGAGCTGCCGATCTCGCGCCTCGTGCCCGAGCAGATCCAGACCGTTCGCGGCACGGTCGTCGCCGTCAACTTCATCACGGGACGGGGTAAAGCGCGCTTCGAGGCGACGATCGATGACGGGTCGGAGAAGCTCGCCCTCGTCTGGTTCAACGCATCGTACGTGCGCCGTTCCATTCATCCCGGAAAGCTCATCCGCGTGCAGGGCCGGGTGAAGATCCGCGGGAACATGCCGCAGATGATCAACCCCAAGTGGCAGGAGGTCAGCGACGAGACCGCCGTCATCGAGGAGGAGAAGTTCCGCCCGATCTACCCGGCCAGCGCAAGCCTCAGCAGCGAGAAGATCGAGCGGATCGTCGAGGCCAACCTCGACGAAGCGACGGCCGGCATCGAGGAGTGGTTCGAGGCGGCGTTGCTCAGGAAGCGCCGCGTCATCGGCCGGCGCGATGCGTATCGGCTCATTCATCGTCCCGCCAACATGAGCGAGGCGCAGCGGGCGCGTCGCCGGCTCGTCTACGACGAGCTGATGCTCATGCAGTTGGGGTTGGGCATCAGCAAGCGGCTGCGCGACGGCCGGCTGACCGCGCCGGTCCTTCGCGTGGACAAGCTGCTCGACGAGCGCATCCGCAACCGCTTCCCCTTCAAGATGACCGCAGCCCAGGAGCAGGCGACGTACGAGATCCTCAAGGATTTGCAGGGCGGCCGGCCCATGAACCGGTTGCTCCAGGGCGACGTCGGCAGCGGGAAAACGGCCGTCGCGCTCTACGCGATGCTCGTCGCCGTCGCCAACAAGATGCAGTCGGCGATCCTCGCGCCGACCGAAGTGCTCGCGGAGCAGCATTTTTTCACGCTGAAGAACTTCCTGCGCGACTCGCACGTCGCCATCGAGCTGTACACGAGCCGGACGAAGCGACAGGGTCGGGCGAAGATTCAGAAGGACCTCGCCGACGGCAAGGTTCACCTTGCCGTCGGCACGCAGGCGCTGATCCAGGCGGACGTCGACTTCGCGAACCTCGGCCTGGTCGTCGTCGACGAGCAGCACAAGCTCGGCGTGCGCCAGCGCGCGACGCTCACGAGCAAGGGCCACGCGCCGCACTACCTGGTGATGACGGCCACGCCGATCCCGCGCACGCTGGCGCTGTCGTACTTCGCGGACTTCGACGTCAGCGTGATCGACGAGCTTCCGCCGGGGCGTCAGCCGATCGAGACGAAGTGGATCAAGCCGAAGGACGCAGCCACGGCGTACGAGTTCGTCCGCAAAGAGATCGGCGCGGGCCGGCAGGCATACGTCGTCGTCCCGCAGGTCGAGGGGGACGGGCTGGAGGACGTGAAATCCGTCGCGAAGGAGCTGAAGCGGTTGAGCGATGGCCCACTGCACGGGCTGCGCCTCGCACCGCTGCACGGGCAGATGTCGGCAGACGAGAAGCAGGCGACGATGTCGGCGTTCCGCGCCCGTGAGATCGACGTGCTCGTCGCCACGACGGTGATCGAGGTCGGCATCGACGTGCCCAACGCGACGGTCATGCTGATCGACGACGCGGACCACTTCGGCCTGAGCCAGTTGCACCAGCTGCGCGGGCGCGTCGGTCGCGGCGAGCATACGTCGCACTGCCTGCTGCTGTCGGATGCGCCGACGGAGAACGCACAGCAGCGACTGAACGCGATGACGCGCACGACGGACGGGTTCAAGATCGCGGAGATGGACCTGCAACTGCGCGGGCCGGGTCAGTTCTTCGGCACGCGGCAACACGGGCTGCCGGAGTTCAAGATGGCCGACCTGACGCAGGAGCTGGCGCTGCTGCAACTGGCGCGCGAGGATGCGCTGGGGATCCTCGAGACGGACCCAACGCTGTCGGCGCCGTCGCATCGCGGGTTGCGCGTGGCGCTGCTCGAACAGTTTGGAGATGCGTTACCGCTTGCGCAAGTGGGATGAGTACGACACCACGGCGGGGCAGAGCGCCAGCGCCGCCCCGCGCCGTTCGATCGCGTGGTCGGCGGAAC